>JACRBR010000223.1 GCA_016213125.1 Chloroflexota bacterium
GGTGACGTGGGCCGCATGAACACGGTGTTCAAGTTCTACCTGCACGTCTGGATGATGTGGGGCGTCGTTTCGGCGTTCGCGCTGTGGTACCTGTTCGCCGTCATGCGGCCGCAGGAGGCGTTCCTGCGGCGGATCGGCGAGTTCAACGCGGCCTTCGTGCTCGTACCGCGGTATGCGTTCGCGGCCGTCGCGACCCTGCTGCTCGTGCTGACGCTGGTGTACCCGTACTTCGGCACGCGCGCGCGCATCCACAGCCGCTTCGACCCCGGCCTGGGATCCGGCAACGATGGCCTGGCGTGGATGGAATCCGAGAACATCGTCGAAGCCGGCCACGATAACTTCTACCGCGTGCGCTACGAGACCTCCGACCAGGAGTTTGAGCTGGAGATGGCGCACACGCGGGACGCCATCAACTGGCTGCGCAAGAACGTCACGGGCACGCCCACCATCATCGAAGCGATTACGGTGCGCTACCGCAGCATGTACGCCCGCATGGCCATCAATACCGGCCTGCAGGATGTCCTGGGCTGGGACTTCCACCAATCGCAGCAGCGCGTGAAGTTCGCCAACACCATCGAGCTGCGGAAAATCGACGTAAACGACTTCTACACCACCGAGGACGCGGGAGCGGCGCGCCAGATCTTGAAGAAGTACGGCGTCGAGTGGGTGATCGTGGGCGACGAAGAGGAGAACAACTACGGTGAGGCGGGGATGAAGAAGTTCGAGAACGGCCTCAACGGCACGCTGGAGCTTGCCTACGAGAACCCCAGCATCCGCATCTTCCACGTGATCCCGCAGGAAGAGCTTGACGCCAGCGCGGTCGCCCGCTGACTAACCTGACGGCCAGCCTGGTCTACGGAACCACGAGGTCGAGCTGTTCGATGCGAATCATCGACGGAATGCTCCTGGCGACTTCGTCCTCGCTCGCCGTCTCGAACCACCCCTGGACGGCCTCGATCAGCATCGCGCGGGCTTCGTCAACCGAATCCCCATGACTTGCGATATCCAACTCGGGACACAGCGAAACGTAAGCGTCATTCTCCCGCCGGATCACCGCCGTGAGGCGCACCGTCTTACTCATGACTGCCTCCCAGACTCGGATCCTACGCTATCTCACAATATCCGAGGCGGCATCGAGTCTGGAATCCCCCTCTGGTAAACTGGCTCGTTGATTCGATACCCCGGCCCGCAGGCCGGACGATGTGGTGATTCACTGATCTCATGCTCGAAGCGTTAACCGACAAGCTGACCGGCGTCTTCTCGAAGCTCGGTTCGCACGGCACCATCACGGAGAAAGACCTCGACGAGGCGATGCGCGAGGTCCGCATCGCGCTGCTCGAGGCCGACGTCAACTTCAAGGTCGTGCGGCAGTTCATCGCCACCGTCCGCGAGCGGGCGCTGGGCCAGGAGGTGCTGCAGTCGATCTCCGGATCGCAGATGGTGATCGGTATCGTCAACGAGGAGCTGATCAACATCCTCGGCGGCGACCCCTCGAACCTCAAGCTGGCCTCGAAGCCGCCGACCGTCATCATGCTCGTGGGCCTGAAGGGCTCCGGGAAGACCACCACCGCCGCCAAGCTGGCGCTGCACATGCGGAAGCAGGGCCAGAAGCCGCTGCTGGTGGCCGCCGACCCCTACCGCATGGCCGCCGTCGACCAGCTGAAGTCGCTGGCGAAGCAGCTGGGCATGCCGGTGGTGCTCCCCGACGAGGGACAGGGCGTGGCCGACCTCTGCACCGCATCGCTGAAGGAAGCATCGCGCCAGGGGGCCAGCGTCCTCATCGTCGACACGGCGGGGCGCTCCACCATCGACTCGGAGATGATGCAGGAGGTCACCGACGTCCGGAAGGCGTTGAATCCCAGCGAGGTCATCCTCGTCCTGGACGCCATGACCGGCCAGGAGGCGGTCAACGTCGCGCAGGAGTTCCACAACCAGCTCGATGTGACGGGCATCATCGTCTCGAAGATGGACGGCGATGCCCGGGGTGGCGCCGTGCTCTCGATCCGCGCGGTGACCGGCCTGCCGGTGACGTTCATCGGGATGGGCGAAAAATCCGACGCGCTGGAGCCGTTCTTCCCGGACCGCTTCGCCTCGCGCATCCTCGGCATGGGCGATGTCGTCGGCCTGATCGAGAAGGCCAAGGACACCATCTCGGAGCAGGACGTCGAGTCGCTCGAGAAGAAGATGAAGGCCAAGCAGCTGGACCTGGAGGACTTCATCACCCAGTTCCAGCGCATCAAGAAGATGGGCCCGATGAACCAGCTTCTTGACATGCTGCCGGGCATGGGCCAGATCAAGCGCCAGATGAAAGTCGATAGCTTCGACGAGAGCTTCTGGAACAAGGCCGAGGCCGTCGTATACTCTATGACGCCGGAGGAACGGAAACGCCCGGAGATGATCAACGGCAGCCGGCGCAAGCGGATCGCCCGGGGCAGCGGCACGACGCCGCAGGAAGTCAACCAGTTGTTGAACCAGTGGAAGGAGGCGAAGAAGATCATGCAGCAGTTCGCCACCAACCGCTCGATATTCAGCAGTATCTTTGGAGGACGGTAACCAGTGCCAGTACGAATTCGATTGCGCCGCGTCGGCAAGAAGAAGCAGCCCAACTACCGGCTGGTGGTGGCCGACTCGCGCGCCCCGCGTGACGGCGCGTTCATCGAGACGCTGGGGACCTACGACCCCCTGACGGAGCCCGCGACCATCGTCATCAACGAGGAGCGCGCGAAGGCGTGGCTCGCCAAGGGCGCCATCCCCTCGGAGCGGGCGGAGCGTCTGCTGGCGAGCAAGGGCATCGTCGAGGCCCCCGTCACGCCGCAACGCGCGAAGAAGGTGACGGAAGAACCCAAGGCCGAAGCCCCTGCGGCGGCCGCGACCGCACCCGCGGCCGCAGCTGCACCCGCCACCGAAGCTGCTGCACCTGCGGAGGACGCGCCCGCAGCGGAGTAGCTACTTCGAGCGATTGCGCTCGCCCCGGCTGTTTGTTGTTCGCAGTTGTCTGTTGTTGGAGGAGCCATGCAGGAGCTGATCGAGTACATCGCCAAGAACCTGGTCGACTCTCCGGACGACGTGAAGGTCACCGAGGACAAGCAGCGCGGTCGCATCGTCATCCGGCTGGAGGTCGGCGCCGACGACTACGGCCGCGTCATCGGCCGCAACGGCCGCATCGCGCAGGCCATGCGCGCACTGCTCAAGGTCAGCGCCGTCCGCCACCGCGAATACGCATCGCTGGAGATCGGCGAGTAGGTGCCGGCATGATCCGCAGAGGCGCCAGGAAGAAGGGTCCGGACATCTCCGTCCCCGGCGCCGCCAAGGGAGAAGCGCCCCCTCCGGGGCGCTCGTCGTTTGCGACTCGCGTGAAGACGCGGCGCCGCAAGTCGCAGGCATCCAGCGGCGCAGCCCCGCCGCGCGCGATCGCCCGCAAGCCTCTCGACGCGGCCCCCGGCAAACCAAAGACGCAGCCGGCGCTGTTGACCCGCGAGGAGCGCCTGGCACTCGCCACGGGCAGGACGCATCGAGCGCCGACGGCCGCGCAGACTCCAACACCGGCGACGACAGCCACGCCGCCACCACGTGGCTCGACGCCGGCAGCGCCCTCCACAACCGCCCGTGGCAGGGCCGCCCAGCGCTCGCGCGACCTCGCTCCGAAGCCGCAGGCGGAGCCCGACGAAGGCTTCGTAGCCGTCGGCCGCGTGCAGGGGCCCTTCGGCCTGAAGGGCGAGCTGAAGGTGCTCTCCCTCACCGACAACCCTGACCGCTTCCTCCCGAAGGCGAAGCTGTGGGCCGGACAACAGCCCGTCACCGTTGCCGCGGTGCGCGAGGCGCAGGGCTACGTCTATCTCACGCTGAAGGGCTTCCATGACCGGACGTCGGTCGACAAGTTTCGCCACGCGCTGCTGCAGGTGCCCGAGGCGGACCTTCCGGAGCTGGAGGAAGGCGAGTACTACCGCTTCCAGCTCATCGGCCTGACCGTGGTGGACCGCGCTGGCGAGGAGATCGGCACGCTGGCCGAGGTCAGCGAGACAGGCGCCACCGACGTCTATCGTGTGCGTACGCCCGAGGGGAAGGACGTGCTGCTGGCCGCCACCGCCGACGTCGTCGTCTCCGTCGATCTCAAGGCGAAGCGCATGGTCGTCGATCCGCCGCCCTGCGCCTGAAATCGGCGGGCCGGCGCCATCGGCTGTCGATCTCGCGCTCCCCTGCGCGTCGTATTCCTGAGACCATCTCGAACAGCGCGCTCTCAGCGAAGGAGCCACGACGAAGATGCGCTACATGTTCCTGATCTACGACGACGAGACCAGCCCCAAGGGCAACGACCCGGCGATGTTCGCCGAGTACGGCAAGTTCACCGACCTCGTGCGAGAGAAGGGCGTGCTGAGGGCGGGTGATCCGCTGCAGCCAACCGCGACCTCGACGACGGTGCGGTTCCGCGACGGCAACGCCATCACGACCGACGGCCCCTTCGCCGAGACCAAGGAGCAGCTCGGCGGCTACTACATCCTCGACTGCAAGGACCTGGACGAGGCGCTGCAGTACGCGGCGAAGATCCCGTCGGCGCGCTTCGGCTCGATCGAGGTGCGCCCGATCCTCGAGATGCAGGACCGTTGAGGGGCGGCGGTGCTATTTCGGGCGTTCGCCGTAGTCCTGGAACGGCGCGTCGCGGCGGCGCACCGCCTCCCGGAAGCCGTCCTTCATCGCCATATCGCGCCAGGCGATGCCCTCCGGCGTATGGCGGGCGATGCCGTCGAACACCGTCCCCAGGATCTGCGTGCTGCGCAGGCCCATGTTTTCGTAGGCCTGGTTCACCAGCAGCTTGCTCATCACGAGTTGGTTCAGCGGGATCGTCGCCAGCTTTCGGGCCATCGCGTCCACCTCGCCGGCGAGCTGCGACGCAGGGACCGCCTTCGACGCGAGGCCCACGCGCGCGGCCTCGACGCCGGTCAGCGACTCGCCGGTGAGCATGAGGCGCTTCGCGTGCTCGAGGCCCACGCGGTACACCCACATCATCGTCGTCGGCTCGCCCCAGACGCGCGCCGGCGGATAGCCGATCTGCGCATCCTCCGCCATGAAGATGAGATCGCTGCACAGCGCCAGGTCGGTCCCGCCACCCACGCACCAGCCGTGCACCTGCGCGATCACCGGCTTCGGGCTCTCCCACAGCGACATGTAGGCACGGACGTTCCGCGACATGCCCAGGTAGTCGCGCACCGGATCCCACATGCCGCCCATCGCCCGCTGCGATGCGTCCTCGCCCTTCGTGCCCCAGTCCAGGTCGTACCCGGCACAGAACGCCCGCCCGGCGCCGCTGAGCACGATCACACGGATCGCGCTGTCGTCGTTGGCGGCGATGACGGCCGCACGCAGATCGGCGATCAGCGCGGTGTTGATGGCATTCAGGCGCTCCGGCCGGTTCAGGGTGATGCGCGCGACCGCGCCGTCAGTCGCGTACTCGATGGCTGTGTATGTCATGGAGGCAGCGTATCGGCGGGGCCCGGCGCGCTCAATCCCGTCCGAAACGCGCATCCGGCAGGAATCGCGCGCGGCTTCGTGGCGATGCTGGGGAAAACCCCGATTTGCCGGGCGGGGGTCCCAGTCCGTACACTGGGGTATCGATATCCAACCTGGCGTACGCCTGTCGCATCGCACCGCCCCATCAAGGCTTGCCGCAACGGCCGCTATCGCCCCAGCTCCTATCTCGGCGAGGCTTCGTCGAGCCCCTCAACAAGCGAGGGTGTCGGGAGACCTCATTCAGAGAAGGAGAACAGTTGACCACATTCAGCGAATTTAAGATCCGGCCCTCGAGCCTCAAGGTGCTCGAGGCCATGGAGATCGTCGAACCCACCGACATCCAGGCGCACTCAATCCCACCCCTGCTCGAAGGCCGCGACGTCATCGGCCAGGCCCACACCGGCTCCGGCAAGACCCTCGCCTTCGGCCTCCCGCTCATCGAGAGCATTGTGCCCGAGAACAAGTGGGTCCAGGCGCTGGTCCTGACCCCCACGCGCGAACTGGCCATCCAGGTCGGCGACGTGCTGGAGAAGCTGGCCCGCCCGGCGAAGATCAAGACCACGCTCATCTACGGCGGCCGTGCATACGGCCCGCAGAAGGACGCCATCTACGGCGGCGCACAGGTGGTCATCGGGACGCCCGGCCGCGTGCTGGACCACCTGAACCAGGGCACGATGCGCGTCGACGGCGTCACCTACCTCGTGCTGGACGAGGCGGACCAGATGCTGGACCGCGGCTTCGCGCCCGACGTCGAGCGCATCCTGGCCCAGACGAACAAAGAGCGACAGACGGCACTGTTCTCCGCCACCACGCCCGAATGGGTGATGAAGGTGATGGACAAGCACCTGCGCGACGCCGTCGTCATCCAGTCCGTCGACGACGAAGTCGAGTACGAGCCCGACATCCAGCACGTCGTGTACGAGTGCTTCGGCGACGAGAAGATGAGCCTGCTGCTGAAGCTGCTGGACGAGCCGTCCGAGGGCGGCACCACGCTCGTCTTCGGCCGCACCAAGCACGGCGTCCGGAATCTCGGCGTGAAGCTGGAGCGCATGGGCTACCAGATCGACGTGTTGCAGGGGAACCTCAGCCAGGGGCAGCGCGAGCGCGTCCTCAGCAAGTTCCGCGCCGGCAAGACGCCGATCCTGCTGGCGACGAACGTCGCCGCGCGCGGCCTCGACGTCCTGCACATCACGCGCGTCATCAACTTCGAGCTGCCGGAGACGGCGGAGCTGTTCACGCACCGCGTCGGCCGCACCGGACGCATGGGCCGCAGCGGCAAGGCCATCACGCTGATCGGCCCCGCCGACCTGCCGAAGTGGCGCGAGATCGAGCGAGGCCTGGGCAAGACGATGCAGCGGCTCGCGCCCGACGGCTCGGAGATCAAGACCACGGCGGCGAGGACGGCCACGCCGTCGCGGGTGCGGTCGGGTGGATTCGGCTCGCGCCGCCGCCGCCCCGCCTTCGCCGGACGGCGGTAGCCTCGACCACGTCAACCGACGCGAACCCTCTCCGATGCCAGTGACCTGGTTCGGTACTACATCGGCTCGATCAGCCGGGTAGCGAGCCGAGCCGGCGGGCAAAGAGCGACAGTATCTCGTCTCGCGCGGCGATTGTCGGTTGGCCCGCTTCGTCGATGAGGTGGGCGGTCACAACGCTGTGCGGCGTTGGCACCGCGTTCTTGAAGAACGGCGGAAGATCCCGGTTGGCCGCGCTGTCTGGCAGCACGCGTGCGACGAACCGGTTGCCCAGGGCCTCGGCATAAGCGGCGAACCGCTGCGCCCGGCAGAACTGATCGCCCTCGAAGCGGTACGCCATGACCGTCAGGTCGTCCCGCTCCATGCGTTCCCGCACAGCCCGGAGCTCGTCGGGGGCGATGTGCATGCCGGCCGGATCGTTGAGCGGCAAAGACGGCTGCGACATCACCGGCGCGAGCATCGCCGGCTCGAGCATCATCGTGAGCGCGAAGTTGCCTGTGAAGCACATGCCGATAGCGCCGGCGCCCGGACCACCACACTCCCCATGCGCCAACCTCGCGAGCGCCCGCAACCACACGATCACCGGGCTGGACTCGTTGGCGGCGAAGGCACGGAACTCCGCACTGACGCACGCCTTACGAAAGACCTCCGTGCCCTCCTCCAGGTTCGGCACGGCACCGTCGCGGCCGAACAGCGAAGGCATGTACACCGTGAATCCGGCGTCCCGGACCCAACGAGCGAAGCGGGCGACGTGCGGACTGATCCCGGGCATCTCCGCCATCACGATCACCGCCGGCCCATGCCCGGCTACATGAACGACCTTCGTCAAGCCGTCGAGCTCGACCTTCCGGGCCGAGAAATCCTCGAGCGGATCGTCCTCAGTCATGTTCCGTTTCGGCATCGAGCGTGCTCCTCTCGCTCTGGACACTTCAGTAGGGGCAGAGCCCACTCACTCGGACCCGGGACGGTGGAACGTCTTGTAGTGCGCGGGCGTCTCGTAGCCCATGCGGGTATACACGGGCGCACCCATCTCCGAGGCCTGCAGGCTCGACATGATGCAGCCCATCGACCCGCCACAGCGCACGGCGTGCCACGTCATCGCCTCGCCGTAGCCCTTGCGCCGGTGCGTCCCCACGCACCCGACGTTGTACACGCCCGCCGTCCGATGCACGGCGAACATCGCCGACGACGCCACCGGCCGGCCATCGACGTAGCCGACGTACAGCTCCGTATCAGTCAGGGTCAGCAGCCGCTCGGTGAGCACCTGCTCGGCGAGCTGTAGCGGGAAGCCGAAGGCGTCCGCGACAACTGCGGCGTGATCGCGGAGGCCGGCGATATCCGCCGCCGTCCTGATCTCGAGGCCGGCCGGGACCGGCGGCGGCTCCTTCATCGGCGAGAGAATCATGCTGGGAAGCAGGCCGCCCGCCACCATGCCCATGCGCTCGGCCGCAGCCTCCGACGCCGGATCGACGCCCTCGCGCACGCGCACGACGAACGGCAGTTTGCGCTCGTCGAAGAACGCCGCGGCGTCGCGGAGCGCAGCGTCGGGATCGGCGAGGGGGCGCGTGACGAAGGCGATGTTGAAGATGGTCACCGGCAGCCCGGAGCAGGTGATCAGGACGCCCGCGCGTTCGCGAGTCTCGCCCTCCGGCATCGTGGCAACGATCGCGGCCCAGGCACCGAAGTAGTTGGCGTCCGCCCGCGCGATGAGTCCCTCGTCCATCAGATGCGCTCCCGTCCTACGACCAGTGCTCGTTGAGCAGCGCCGCCACCTCGGCCGCGCGCTGGTGGGGCCACCAGTGGCCGCAGCCGTCGAACGGCGCGTACTTCGCGTCCGTGCGCTCCGCCAGGCGCTGGCCGAAGTCGACGGGGCAGTACGGATCGTCGGCGCCCCACAGCACCAGCCCCGGCGGGCACGGCGCCTTGAGCGGCGGCCAGTCCTCCGCAACCTTCGTCGCCGACCGGTACAGGGCAAGGATGCACGTCTTCATCGTGTCGTCGATCTTCTCCGACACCGCGCGCGCATAACTCTCCTCCAGCCCCTGGCTCGAGAGCGCGCCCGTCATCGCGTCCGGCGTGAACGCCTGCATGAGCTGCTCGCCGGCGCCCGGCGTCTGCCAGATCTTCGCCGTGTCGTGCCAGACGTACTCGGTGTCCAGCGGGCCGCCGCCCGCCGCCCACGTCCGCACCAGGTCCGGCCGTAACGACACCAGCCGCTGCACGAGCAGCGATCCCCAGTCGTGGCCGACGATGTCGACGGGTTCGCCGACCTCTTCGACGCGCGCGATGAGCCAGTTGACGTAGGCGTCCTTCGTATCGTCGAAGCCATCCGGGACCGGCGTGCTGAAGCCGGGCAGCGACGGCGCGATCACGTCCTTGCGGCGCAGGATCGCGCGGACATCGTCCCAGAGCATCGACGTGTCCGGCACGCCGTGTACGAGAAACGCGGGCATATGTTGTTCCCTTCTGGTTTTGGTGATGCCGGTTCCGTGACGCGGAGGGGTTCCAGACGGTGGCTGCCCCGCTGACCGGCAGGCGGGTCCGACCATGGTAGTCCAGATGCTCGAAACGGTCACTGCGGGGCGCCGGTCCGCTCCCCAGGATCAGGGAGAAACGAGAGGAAACCGCTGTGCGGGGGCCGCGCACCGTAGCTGAAAGTCGGTCTCGGAGCCGATACCCTGTAGGAGAGGGACGTAGCGGTCCCGCAAGGAGGGCCCCGTGGCCATCCAGGCGAAGGGGTTGGAGGCGCCGGTCGAGCCGGACCAGCGGCTCCGGATGTATCGCGACATGCTGGTCGCCCGTGAGCTGAGCGACCGGATGTTCACGCTCAATCGCCAGGGCCGCGCGGCGTTCGCGATCACCGGCCAGGGGCACGAGGCGGTGCAGGTCGCGGCGGCCCACGCGGTGCGCCCCGGCGTGGACTGGATCCTCCCCTACTACCGCGATGTCGCGATGATGATCGCGCTGGGCATGAAGCCGCGGGATATCCTGCTGGGCCTCTTCGCCAAGGCCGACGATCCGAACTCCGGCGGGCGCCAGATGCCGTGCCACTGGTCGTGGCCGGAGATGCGCGTGGTCACGCGGTCCAGCGTGATCGCCGCGAACCTGCCGCACGCCGCAGGCATCGCCTACGCCTCGAAGCTGCGCGGCCTGGACGAGGTGACGCTGGTGTCGTTCGGCGAGGGGGCGACGAGCGAGGGCGACTTCCACGAGAGCGTGAACTTCGCCGCCATCCACCAGCTGCCCGTGGTCTTCCTGTGCGAGAACAACGGCTACGCGATCTCCGAATCCAGCGAGAAGCAGATGGCGGTGAAGCACGTCGCCGACCGCGCGAAGGGCTACGGCATCATCGGCCAGACTGTCGATGGCAACGACCTCATCGCCGCGCACCAGACGCTGAGCTGGGGGGTCGGCGAGTGCCGCCGTGGCCGCGGGCCTGTGCTCATCGAGGCGAAGACGTATCGCTTCTCGCCGCACACGTCGTCCGACGACGACCGGCGCTATCGCCCGCGCGAGGAGGTGGAGGAGTGGGCCAAGCGCGATCCGATCGACCGCTTCAGGACGCGGTTGCAGGGCGAAGGCGCTCTGACGCCTGACGACGACCGCGCATTGCGAGACACGGTGAAGCGCGAGATCGCGGAAGCCGTCGCCGGGGCTGAGGCTGCGCCCGACTGCGACCCCGCCGACACCGCCCGCTACGTCTACTTCGAAGGCGACTCTGCGCAACAACGAGGCGCAGGATGAGCACGAAGACCTATCTCGATGCCATCCACGACGCGATGTGGGAGGAGATGGAGCGCCTGCCCACGATGGTCGTGCTGGGCGAAGACATCCAGGAGGGCGGCGTGTTTCGCGCGACCGACGGGATGCTGGCGAAGTTCGGCAAGGACCGCGTGCTGGATACGCCGCTCGCCGAGTCGAGCATCGTTGGGATCGCCATCGGGATGGCGCAGAACGGGTGCGTGCCCGTGGCCGAGATCCAGTTCGCGGACTTCGCGTTTCCCGCCTTCAACCAGATAATCAGCGAGGCGGCGAAGTGGCGCTACCGCTCGAACAACGCCTGGGGCTGCCCGATCGTCGTGCGAATGCCCTACGGAGCGGGCATCCGCGGCGGGATGTACCACTCGCAGTCGATCGAGGCGCTGCTGGCGCACGTGCCCGGCCTGAAGGTCGTCGCGCCGTCCACGCCTCACGACGCGAAGGGGATGCTGAAGGCGGCGATCCGCGACCCCGATCCCGTCGTGTACTTCGAGCACAAGAAGGCGTACCGGGCGCTGAAGGACGAGCTCCCGGACGATGACTACGTCGTGCCCATCGCCCCGGCACAGGTGCGGCGCGAGGGCGGCGACCTCACCGTTATCTCGTACGGGTTCATGGTGCACGAGTGTCTGCAGGCGGCCGAAGAGCTGGCGGGCGACGGCGTCGAAAGCACCGTCCTCGACCTGCGAACACTGGCGCCGCTCGACCGCACGGCGATCCTCGACGCGGCGCGGCGCACCGGCAAGGTGCTGATCGTGCACGAGGCCAACCTGACCGGCGGCATCGGCGGCGAAGTAGCGGCCATCATCGCCGAGCACGCGTTCGACGATCTCGATGCGCCGATCCGGCGGCTCGCCGCGCCCGACGTCCCGGCGATGCCCTTCAGCGGCGCGCAGGAGGACGCGTGCCTCCCATCGAAGGAGACGATCGCCGCGGCGATGCGCGACCTGGCCGCGTACTGAGGAAGGACCGGCATGCAGCAGCTCGTGATGCCGAACGTGGGCGAAGGGGTGGCCGAGGGCACCGTCACGCAGTGGCTCAAGCACGAGGGCGATACCGTCGCGGCCGACGAGCCGGTCGTCGAGATCGAGACCGACAAGGCCGTGGTCGAGATACCCAGCCCCTACAGCGGTACGCTCGCCCGCATCCTCGTGCAGGAGGGGGAGACGGTGCCGATCGGGACGACGCTGGCGGAATTCGAGACGGAGGGCGCGGCCGTCGCTCCGCGCGAGTCGCCCGCACCGTCCGTAACGGCCGCAGCCCCAGCCGGCGCTCTTGCGGCCGCGCGCGGAGTTCCCATCGGCGCAGCCCGGCGGACGCGGCGCTATTCGCCGGTCGTGCTTAAGCTTGCCGAGGAGCACGACGTGGACCTGTCGCTGGTCCGCGGCACCGGCGTCGAAGGGCGCGTGACGCGGCAGGACGTGCTCGCCTACGTCGAGAACCCGGTGTTGCATGCGGCGCCGCCGCCGGAGGGGTCGGGAGTGGTCGGCGCGACGAAGCGCGACGGCGCGGCGGCGCAAACAAAGCCCGCCCCGCAGGCGACGAAGACGGAGGCCGGCGCACCAGCGTCACAGGACGGACTGATCCCCCTGAGCGCGACGCGCCGCACGATCGCCGCGCGGATGCTGGAGTCGCAGCGCACGATCCCGGCGGCGTGGATGGTGGTGGAGGCCGACGTGACGGGGCTGGCGTCGCTGCGGTCGCGGCTGAAGGAGGAGTTCCGGCGGGCGGAAGGCGTCGACCTGACCTACCTGCCGTTCTTCCTGCGAGCGGTCGTCGCCGGCGTGAAGGAGCATCCCGAGATCAACGTGCTTTTCGCCGAAGAGGGCCTTCGGCCGCAACAGGGCATCCATCTCGGCATCGCGGTGGCGACCGAGGCCGGGCTGGTGGTGCCGGTGCTACGCGACGCGGGCGATCTCTCAATCACCGGGCTGGCGAAAGAGGCGGCGCGCCTGGGCGAGCGCGCCCGCTCGCGCAAGCTTACGGTCGACGAGATGCGCGGCTGCGCCATCACGGTCGACAACACCGGATCGTTCGGGTCGATCATGTCGCAGCCGATCGTGCCGCCGGGGCAGACCGCCATCATCACGCTCGAGGCGATCCGGCGTGAGGTCCGCGTGACGGACGAGGATGCGATCGCGATCAGGTCCGTCGTGAACGTGTGCATCAGCTTCGACCACCGGGCGCTGGACGGCGAGGAGGTGGGGCGGTTCATGCAGGCGGTGCGGGGTCACCTGGAGTCGATCACGGCGGATGGGTCGATCGATGACGGGGCCGGATAGATCCTGCTTATGGTACGACCGCTAACGACTCGATGAATCTGGTGACGGACCCGACCGATCTTCCCTCAACCACGCCGAGAATCTCGACTCCGCTGTTCTTTGTTCACGTCGATCGCTTCCTGTAGATCGCAAACGCATTGGACGGCAGCAAGATGCCTGCGTCGGTCAGACAATCGCCGACCAATATCAGTTCGTCCAGGTGGCGGCGCGTGATCGACAAGGGTGGAGCGCCCGTCAGCCGGGCTGTGATGCGCGTGGAGAACCGCCGCAGGACTCTGCGTGCCCTGGCCAGCGGATGTGGGGTGGCTCGGCCCGAAGGCGTGCACCGCTGGAGCGCACGGACGAGCGCACCTCGCGTTCGTAGCTCCGTTTCGTCCAGGTACGCGCGCATCACTGCCAGCGTCTCGTCGGAGCGCCGGCCGCAGAAGGGACTCAGGTCACCGTCGTCCATCCAGGTGACACCGGGCCCGCGCAAACCGTCACTCGTCATGTTGCGGTCCCAGATGAGCTCGAAGAGCCGCTTCTTCACCCCCGAGAACTGAAAACGCGGTTCGCCGACATAGTCATGGACGAACGCGTGGCCGCCGGGCGCCAGACAACGGTTGATCGCGTACGCGCAGCTCTCGAGATTCGTCACGTGGTGGAGGCTGCTTGCACTGACGACAAGGTCGTACGCGCCTGACGGGGGATCAAGGAAGTTCAGGTCGGCGACTTCGATCCGCACACGGCCAGGAAAGCGCGCGCCGAGCGTCTCCCTCCTGCGCCCCAGTGCACCTTCGCTGATGTCCGCGATCGTCAGGGTGAGTAACGGGTTCGTTTCCAGGATGCGGGATTCTGTGCTGAGTGCGCTGGTCCCGAGGAGGAGTCCCTTGCGGAACTGCCCATAGCGTGGAATCACCTCATACCAGCGGGTGCGTGCGTCGCCGGTGAATCGCTGATTCGCGTTGCGCTCGACAGGCCCATCGTTCGGAAAGCGAGATTCGATCGCCTCGAGACCATACGGGTGGGGCGTCGCCCAGAAGGCGGCTTCGGCGCTCGCCATCGCCTGGTACGCGGGGTCGTCATGGGCTACGCGCAGGGGCGGTGATGTTGGCATCATCGGTTCAATTGACCTCTGAAGGAAAACGATAGCCGATCGCGAAATGGCAGGGCGCGGCGTCGGAGTGCCCGGCGCTTGAGGCGGGCCAATAATGTATCGGGGGGCATCGGAGAGGGACGGGATTGGAGCGGGGGAAGGGGCTCGAACCCTCAACATCCAGCTTGGAAGGCTAGCGCTCTGCCAATTGAGCTACCCCCGCCCGGGGCACATCCCCAGAATACAAGACCTCGCTAAAAATCAGATTTCCGGGAGCCTCTCTTGACATTGGCCTCCTTCTGGTACATAGTTACCTCTGTCCCATGGGACACTGTCAGAAGGAGCGACCTTATGAACTCCCCTACCGAAGCACCGGTTCCGGTCGAGCGCGTCCAGCTGGGCGTGCGCATGGAGAAGAGCATGGTAAAGGTCCTCAAGGGCCTCGCCGAGTTCGACGGCATTACGCTCGGCCAGCTCCTCGAGAAGATCGTCCTGCACTCGTTCGAGCCGGTGCCGGGCGAGGAGGGCGAGATGTGCGCCAGCCCGCACGGCAAGCGGGCCCTCGCGGCCATCGCCGACCTCAAGCGCATCTACGGCATGACCTTCGACGTCCACGACACCCGACAGTTCTCCGACGCCGGCTCCCCAGCCGACGAAGATCCGTCGACCGGAGAGCCCGCTGCGGCCAGGTAGCCTACGGTCGCAGCGGCTCCCGGCGGCCGTGCTCGCGCGCCAGCCGCTCGAACAGGTCCCACGCCACGACGTGACCGCGCTTCTTGTTGGCGCTGCGCCACACCAGCGCGCCCTTGCTCACCTTCAGCACCCCCAGCCGCACATCGTCGCTGTACACCGTGAACTCGATGTCGCTGTTCCCCAGCGTGCGTTCCGGGATGGTGAAGCGGACGTCGTGTCGTGCCATCGGGCTCCTCCTTCGCGCGCGAGCGCATGCATTCGTGTCACAAATTGTAAGGGGGATTACCCCCACCTGTCGCGCCCCGCCCTGCCCGAATATCACGTAGTACACACGCTCGAAGGGCTCCGGTATGCGCGTTCTCGTCGGATCGATCTCGTTTCTTGCGCTGGCCTCGATCACGCTCGCCTCGGTCGTGAGCAACGGATGGACGCCGCCCGGTGAGACCGCTGTCAGCGCGCCCGGCGATACGGCCACCCCGACGGCAACCGACATCCCCGCACCGACGGACACCCCGACCTCCACCGCCACCAGCACACCTTCGAGCACCGCCACCAATACGCCTGCCCCATCCAGCACACCCGCGAACACTGCCACGCCGTCCCCGACCGGCACGTCCGCTGCGACCGTGACAGCTACGCCGATGTCGACAGGCGGCGGCGCCTGGTTCAGCGACGGGCCCTTCGAGATCGACCTCACGCCCGATACGCCCGCCGGGCCTGCAGGCGGGTCGCCCGCCGGTCCCGATACCACCGGCGGGCAGGAGCAGACCGCGCCGCCGCCCGCGGCCGCGCCTGAGGCCGCCGTCGATCCCACCGGGGACCTCGGCCCGCAAGTTGCAGCCTTGCCAGCGACCGGGCATCCGGCCGCACCGGCAGATCACCGGCTCCTACTCGTTCTCGCGAGCCTGCTCGCGGCCGGGGGCCTGGCGGCGGCAGCAGCGGCGCGGCGCGTCTCAGCGCTGTAGACACCGCCGCATCGCCGTCCCGGGCATGCGCCACGCGAGCGGGACTGGCACACTTCGCCACATCTGACAGGCTGACCCGCTGACGAGCTGACAGGCTGACATGCCCAAGATCACCGCCATCACCACGCACGACGTCCGCGCCCGCACCTCGCGCACACTCGCCGGCTCCGATGCCGTCCACACCGACCCCGACTACTCCGCCGCCTACGTTGTCCTCGAGACCGGCGGCTCTCTCCGCGGCCACGGCATGACGTTCACGCTCGGCCGCGGGAACGAGGTCGTGCTCGCGGCGGTCCGCGCGCTCGAGAAGCCGGTCGTCGGGCTGACGCTGGACGACATACGCGGCGACATGGCGGCCTTCTGGCGCCGCCTCGCCAGCGAGTCGCAGCTCCGCTGGCTGGGGCCCGAGAAGGGCGTCATCCATCTCGCGACCGCCGCCGTCGCTAACGCCGTCTGGGACCTGTGGGCGAAGGCCGAGGGCAAGCCGGTGTGGAAGCTCGTCGCCGACATGCCGCCGGAGCAGCTCGTCGGCTGCATCGACTGGCGGTACCTCTCGGACGCCCTCACGCGGGACGAGGCCGTCGACCTGCTGCGCGCCAACGCCCCGGGCAAGGCGGAGCGCGAGGCCACGATGCTGCGCGACGGCTACCCCGCCTACATCACCTCCGCCGGCTGGCTGGGGTACCCCGACGACAAGGTCCGCGCGCTCTGCCGCGAGTCGCTGGCGCAGGGCTGGCGGCGCTTCAAGGTGAAGGTCGGCCGCGACAGCGCCGAGAACGTCCGCCGCTGCGCCATCGTGCGCGAGGAGATCGGCGAGCACGCGGTCATGATGGTCGACGCCAACCAGGCGTGGGACGTCGGCGAAGCGATCGAGTACGTGAACGCGCTGCAGCCGTACCGCCCGCTCTGGATCGAGGAGCCCACCTCACCCGACGACATCCTCGGCCACCAGGCGATCCGCCGCGCCGTCCACCCGATCGGCGTCGCCACCGGCGAGCACGCGCACAACCGCGTCATGTTCAAGCAGCTCCTGCAGGCGGATGCGATCGACTTCGTGCAGTTCGACAACTGCCGCCTCGGCGGGCTGAACGAGGCGCTCGCCGTGCTCCTGCTGGCTGCGAAGTTCGGGAAGCCGGTCTGTCCTCACGCCGGCGGCATCGGCCTGTGCGAGTACGGCCAGCACGTCGCCCTCATCGACTACATCGCCGTCAGCGGCAGCCTCGACAACCGCATGCTGGAGTTCGCCGACCACCTGCACGAGCACTTCGTCGACCCCATCGTCCTCCGCGACGGCCGCTACCTGCCGCCGACGGCGCCGGGGTTCAGCATCGAGATGCGGGCGGAGTCGATCGCGGCGCTCACGTGGCCGGGTGGCAGCGAGTGGAGTGCGTAGTTCTCGTTTCGCACAAATTGTCCGTTTCGCACAAAATCGCCGTTTTGCAGAAAATCGCGTTTTGCATTTTCGACTGTGTGTGGCTTGCTGAGGCCCTGTGGGACTTCTGGTCGGGTCTGATGCACGGTCGCACGGAGCATGGTCCACCTCGTTTGGGGTGATGCTGCCCGAGGAGGTCGGCGATCTCCAAGCGCGCCAGATCACTTTTGGAGAAAATAGGCAGCCGTGGGAAGGCCTGCACGAGCACTTCATCGACCCGATAGTGCTGCGCGAGGGCCGCTACATGCCGCCGACGGCGCCGGGGTTCAGCATCGAGATGCGACCGGATTCCATCGCGGCGCTTACCTGCCCGGACGGCAGTGAGTGGA
>JACRBR010000018.1 GCA_016213125.1 Chloroflexota bacterium
GAGACCAGGTAGAACCAGTTGCGCTTCGAGACCAGGTTAAGCATCGGCCGCCTCCACGCCCGTCACGCCTCGCGTTGACATCGGCGTCTCCAGATCGGGCTTGTCGTCGGTCCACAGCCAGAGCGGCCGCGCCAGCGGCGTATTCATGGCCAGCCGCAGGAAGGTGCGGCTCACCAGGATCGCCGAGAACATGCTCACGACGACACCGATAGCCAGCGTGAGCGAGAATCCCTTGATGATGCTCGATCCGAATCGGTCGCCCATCCAGTACAGGATGCCGCAGGTGATCAGCGTCGAGACGTTGCTGTCGCGGATGGATGACCACGCACGGTGGAACCCCGCCTCTACCGACGGAATCAGGCTGCGGCCGTTGCGCAGCTCCTCCTTCATGCGCTCGAAGATCAGGATGTTCGCGTCCACCGCCATGCCCACCGACAGCACGAACGCCGCGATGCCGGCCAGCGTGAGCGTTACGGGGCCCGAGCCCGGGATGCCGATCTTGAACAGCGCCAGGACCACCGCCGTGTACACGCCAAGCGCCGTCGCCGCGAGCAACCCCGGCAGCCGGTAGTACAGGATCATGTAGCCCATGATCAGCAGCAGCGCCACGATGCCGGCCTCGACCGAGTGCAGCACCGCCTCGTCGCCCAGCGACGCATCGACATCCTGCTGCTGCACGACTTTCAGCGGGATGGGGAAGGCGCCGTTGTTCAGGAACGTCTTCAGCCGTCGCGCGTCGCCAACCGAGAGGCCGGTGGTGACACCGCTGTCGGTGATCTGGGCGTTGATCGTCGGCGCCAGGACCTGCCCGTCTTCGCCGCGGATGGGCTCGCCGTCGAGGAAGGTCGAGAGCGGCGAGCCGATGAGCCGCTGGCTCAGCGATCCGAAAACCTTCTTACCGTCGTCAGTCATGCTGAAGCGCAGGAGCGGTTGGCCCAGCGAATCGAAGTCGATGAACGCGTTGGATCTCAGAAACGCGCCCGTCATCGTCGTCGGCGCGCCATTGAGGTCGCCCTTCGCCGGCGTCCAGATAATCGCCTCCAGGCTTCCCACGTTTTCCAGCGTCGTGAACGTCGGCGTCTGCCGCGTGACGGTCCCGTCGGCGCCGCGGACGTTCACCTGGCCGTTCGCGTCCAGATCGGGATCGCAGGTGCCCGGCTTGTAGACGACCCGCCCCGTCGTGACCACCGCGATGGGCGCGCCGGTGGCCAGCAGCTGGTCGCCCTGCTGCAGCGGCTCGCAGAACGTCAGCACGGCTGGCCGCGTAATGTCGCGCGCCGTCTGCGCGCTCACACCCGGCAGCTCCACGATCAGCTCGTCCTTGCCGGAGCGCTGCACCGAGGACTCGGACACGCCGAACGGGTTGATGCGGCTGTCCACGATGTCCTTCGCCGCGTTCAATCCGTCATCGATGTCCTCGTCGCTGACGTTCAACCCGGAGACATCCGCCTTCAGCTTGATGCGGGATCCGCCCTGCAGGTCCAGTCCCAGCGTCATGCCCTTGCAGTCCGCCGCCGGGTTCGTGTTCGTCTCGTCGGACTTGCACGGCAGGCCGACGCCCAGGATGCTGCTGGGCAGCCCCTTACCGGAGGGCAGTTTCTCGGCGATGGCGTCGGGCAGATATCGCTCCGGCTCGTCCGGCCAGATGGCGTAGACCGCGCCCGCGGCGATGGCGATGATCGCGAGGAGGAAGATCCGTTCCCACCACTTCTGCATCAGCCCCTCTTCTCCTCCGTGTGTGTGACCTGCTTCGAAAACACCGTCTGCCCTTCGGCCACGCGCTGCGCGATCGCCGACGCCAACGCGTTGACGACGACGCCGTTGCCGAAGTCGATGACGACCTGTACGGGCCCGGTCTCCGGGATGTGGATCTCCCTGACCGTGCCCAGGAACCCGGCGGTCGTCAGCACCTCGTCGCCGATCTTCAGGTTCTCCATGTCGCGCTTGCGGCCGCTCTTCTCGATGCGGGGCCGCAGCAGGAACCAGTACAGCGCCAGGATCAGGCCGGCAGTCAGGAGGATCTCGATTTCGAGCTGGCTCATGGTTCGGCTGTGCCTTTGGCGTCGTTTCGGGCGGCGCGGACGAAGGCCAGCGCCGCCTCGCGGTCGTGTACTTCCCCGGCGGCCTGCGCCTCGCGAAGCGCTTCCAGCAGCTTCCCGATGGCCGGTCCGGCGGGCATTCCCAGCTCCCTCATGACGTCGTTTCCGGTCAGGAGCCGAGGCGGGTCTACTATACCCTCCTCCTCCATCGAACGCACGAGAAGGCCGTTCATATACGCTACGTGCCTTGACCAGTCGCCGGATGTCATTGACGGCCCGCGCGAAGCCGCCGCATCGGCCAGGGCCAGCAGGAGCACGCCCGGCACCGCATCGCCCAGCGCGCGATAGAACCGGTACAGCGCGCGCCGCGTCGGCACCTCGCCCACCTGCGCCAGCTGCACCGGGCGCAGATGCTCCACCACCAGCCGCGACACGAACCGCACCTCCGACGCCGAGAACCGCAGCCGCCGCATGACGCGCGCCGCGATCGCCGCGCCCTCGTCGGCATGGCCGAGGAACCGCACTCGCCCGTCATCATCGACGCTCCGCGTCTGCGGCTTGGCCACGTCGTGCAGAAGCGCCGCGAGCTTGAGTAGCGAGCCCGCGTGCGGCCCTCGCTCATCTCCTCGGCCAGGTACGCCCGCAGCTCGCCCTCGCACCAGGCGAACGCCTGCCACACGGCCTCCCACAGCCACGGGCGTTTGCCGGCCGGGGCCGCTGGCGCCAGCATGATGTCCATCGCCTCCACCGCCCGCATCCCGTGCTCGAACACGTCGTACACGTGCCAGTCGGTCGCCTGGTTCACGCCGCGACCGAACGTCACCTCCGGAAACAGCACATCCAGTAGCTTCAACTCATCAAGCAGTAGCAACGCCCGGTACGCATCGTCCAGCGCGAAGATGCGCGCCAGTTCGTCGCGCCGCCGCTCACCCGCCGCCTGCAGCACGTCCTCGGCCCGCCCACGGATCGTGTCCTGCGTACCGGTTTCGATCGCGAACCCCAGCTCGGACGCGATCCGAGGCGCCCGTAACAGCCGCAACGGGTCGGCGTCGAACACGCCGGGCACGTTCATGCGAACAACCCGCGCGCCGAGATCGCCGGCCCCGCCGCCCAGGTCGATGACCCGCGGCTCGCCGAGCGGCACGGCGAGCGCGTCGCTGGGGACGGCGCGGCGGCGCAGGTCCTCCTCGAGGGTGCCCTGCAGCTGCGCCACGTCGATGTAGTCGACGGCCGCATCGTGGCCGCGGGGCATCACCACGCGCGCGACCGCGTTCACGTCGTCGAGCTCGACGAAGTGCGCGTCGAACGCCGCCGCCAGCCGCCGCGCGAAGGCCATCGCATCGCGATCGACAGCGAGGTCCAGGTCGCGCGCCTCGCGGCCCAGCAGCACGTCGCGCACGGTGCCCCCGACGACGTACGCAGTGATGCCCGCGCCAGTGGCGAGCGGCACGACGGCCGCGATGAGTCCTTGGAGTCCAGCCGGTGGTTGAAACGTAGGAGGTGTCATGGCCGAAACGGCGGGGCGGAGGTGCGCCCGTGTTCCACGAGGCTACACCAGCACCGCTTCGGGCATCTCGGCGTCGTGGTCGTCGATCGAAGGCCGGACGGGGATCAGCTCGTCGGGGCTCGTGAGGTAGTCGATGTAGAGGACGCCCTTGGTGTGGTCGATCTCGTGCTCCAGCGCCTGCGCCAGCAGGGTATCGACGGCCTTCAGGCGGATCTCGAGCCCCTCGCGATTGAGCGCCTTCACCGTCACCTGGCGCGAGCGGTTAATCTCCGCCTGGTACCCCGGCACCGAGAGGCACCCCTCCCACAGCCGCCGCTCTCCCGAATGCTTCACGATCTCGGGGTTGATCAGCTCCAGCAGGCCGTCGTCCGGCGTCTCGATCACGACGACGCGCAGCGATACGCCGACCTGCGGCGCCGCCAGCCCCACGCCGTGCGCGCCGTGCATGGTCGCGATCATGTCGTCGATCAGCCGCTGGATCGACCCATCGATCTTCCTGACCTTCTTGGCCGGCGTCCGCAGGACAGGATCCCCGGCGATCCGAATCGGCAGTATGGCGCTCACGGAGGAAGAGTATCGGAGGATCAGCGATCGCGGCCAGTTCCTGCTGTTTGCCCTTTGCTCCGAGCCCGCGGCTCACGCCGGCGCAGCCGCGTACTGGTCGCACAGCCGCCGCAGCTGCCACAGGTGCGCCAGGTCGTGTTCGTTCATCTCGCGCGCGCACTGCGTGATCGACAGCGGACCCAGGTACGGGTGCACGCCCTGCCGCTCCCAGTCCCCGTCGTCCAGCGACCACAGCAGGTACACCGCCTGCTGCCGTCGCGTGCCGAACTCGTCCATCGCCTCGAACGCGCTGCATTCGTCGTCGTCGTCGCGCCGTGTGCTCGCCTCGATCGAATCGCCGTCGAAGGCGTCGATCTTCGGGTCGTCCAGGCGCACGATGCGCTCCAGCCGCTCCACGTAGCGGCGCTCCATCGCGTTCATGTGCAGCACCAACTCGCGGATGCACCACTCGCCGTCCGATGGACTCCGTCCGAGCGCGTCCTCGTCCATCTCCCAGATCAGCGCCTCCATCGCGTGCGCCGTCTCACGCAGCGCCTTCAGCAGCCACGCCTTCGCGTCGTACTCGGGTACCGGTCTCATACGCACGCCTCCGCGCGATCGTCGCGGCGATATCGCGATCCTACGCCGATCGCCGCACGGTTACAAGTACCCGCGCATCACAATTCGCCGCGCGCATCACATTTTCGGCGCCTCTTACAATGACCCGTGCCCACCATCGCGAACATCCACGCCCGCCTCGACGAGTTCACAGGGCTCTGCAACGACGTGCGCGCGTGCACCGCCTGCGATGGCGTCGCCTACACGCACCTGCTCGGCCCCGCGAACGGAGCGCTCGATGCGCGCGTCCTGTTCGTCGCCGAAGCTCCCGGCCGCCGCGGGGCTGCCATCACGGGCGTCCCCCTCACGCGCGACGAGTCCGGGCGCCGGTTCGACGGGTTTCTCGCGCTCGCGGGCCTTCGCCGCGACGAGATCTTTGTCACCAACGCCGTCCTCTGCAACCCGATCACCACCACGGCGACCAACCGCCGGCCCACGCCTCGCGAGATCGGACGCTGTCGCCCGTTCCTCGCACGCACCCTGGATCTGGTCCGCGCGCCAATCGTGGTCGCCCTCGGCCGCGTGGCCCTCGAGTCGCTTCGCGCCATCGCCCCGCACGATGCAGATCTCCCCCGCGACGCCGGCAAGCCCATGGTCTGGCGCCTCGGCACACAGGCCCGCACGCTCGTCGCGCTCTACCACCCCAGCCGTCAGTCCACCCTCCACCGATCTCAAGTTGCGCAGGAGGAAGACTGGCGCGCGCTCGCAATCGTCATCGACAATCACTCCTGACTCGGTCCAGCCGCGTCTCTGAAGGTGACCATGTGTGGGGTCGCTGCATTCAGCGGAGCTAAAGCTCCGCGGCTACGTTCTGCCTTTTCTCTGCTGACTGTGGTCTCCTTCCCCTTTGCTGTTTGCACTTTGCTCTCTGCCGTCTCCCCAAACTGTCCCCTGTCCACTGTCCCCTGTAATCTGATCACGGATGAACCTCGACGCTCTCCCCTACACGTCCTACATCGTCCTCCTCGAGTTCGCCGTCGGCAGCCTTTTCGTCTGCGTGTTCGCCGACTGGCGCGGCCGGGTCGCCTCCAGTTTCGTGAAGTTCAGCGCCGCCATGGTCGCGGTCGCAGCGGGCGTCATGGTGCTGAACTCTCTCGCGCTCGACCCCAACTCCGCCGTCGGCGGCTACCGGCTCGACGAGGATCTCAACGGCTGGGTGCGCGCGATGAGCATCGTGTTCCTGGCCGCCACGCTGCCGTACAACTACGCCGTGCTCCGCGAGGACCGCAGCCTGTCGATGATCACGGGCGCGGGCGCCAGCGCCGCCGGCCTGGGGCTCATCGCCGTCGTGTCGCTCTTCATCGCGCTGCCGACGTGGGGGTTCGCGGGCGCGCTCCTCAGCATCACGGCAGGCACGCTCTCCGTCGGCCTCGTCGTCCTCGCCATGACGCTGGGCCACTGGTACCTCATGACGCCCCGCCTCCCGCGCGAGCCTCTCTCCGAGCTCACGCTGCTCCTTGCGGCCGCGCTCGGCGTGCAGCTCCTCCTGCTCGTCCTCAACGCCGTGATCCCTGTACGCGAGGCCCCCGACCCGTCCGCGTTTCTCGGCTCGACGACGCTGGGGCAGAACCCCGCCTTCTGGCTGCGCATCGCCATCGGCCTGTTGTTCCCGGCCGCGCTCGCCTACATGTCGTTCGTCTCGAGCAAGGGCTACCCCGCCAACGAGAACGCCATGATGTCCGCCACCGGCCTGCTGTACATCGCCGTGGGCGCCGTGCTCGTCGGCGAGGTGCTGGCCCGCGGCCTGCTGTTTCTGACCGGGAAGCCGGTGTGACCATGCGACAGCTCTACCTCGTCCGCCACGCGACCCCTGCCGTCCAGCCCAACGTCCCCGCCATCGAGTGGCCGCTCGCCGACCGCGGCATCGAGGAGGCGCGCGCGCTCGCGGAAATCGCGCGCGCGTGGGACCTGCGCGCCGTCTACGCCTCCCGCGAACCCAAGGCGCAGTCCACCGCCCTCATCATCGCCGAGCCCTCGCTCCTCCCCGTGCATGTCGTCGACGGCTTCGAGGAACTCCGCATCGACCACTGGATCGGCAACTCCGACGAGTTCGGCGATACCGTCCGCGAGATCCTCGCGCAGCCCGCCCTAAGCCTGCGGGGCGCCGAGCGCGCCGAGACCGCCGCCGAGCGTTTCGCCTCGGCTATCCGCATCGTCGAGCAGGGGCCATTCCCGGCTGCCGCCGTCACCCACGGCCGGGTTCTTAGCGCCTGGCTCGGCGCGACGCTCCAGCTTGAGGATCCCTTCGCGCTCTGGCGCTCCATCCCGATGCCCGGCTGGACGCGCCTCGACCTGGACCGCCTGGAACCCGGCATCCCGCCCGCATTCCACTCGGAAGCGCCCTGAATTGCCCGGGGGCCGGGCTCCCGCTATCCTTGTCGGGTTATGGACGTCAGCAACCTTATCGAACGCACAGAGAACACCAGCGTCGAAGGCTTCGGCCCCGGCGACACCGTCAAGGTGAGCGCCAAGGTCGTCGAGGGCGAGCGCGAGCGCACGCAGGTCTTCGAGGGCGTCGTCATCCGCAAGAACAAGGGCGGCGCCGGTGCCAACTTCACCGTCCGCCGCATCGCCCACGGCGTCGGCGTGGAGCGCACCTTCAACCTGCTCTCCCCCCGCCTCGAGAAGGTCCAGGTGGTCCGCCGCGGCAAGGTCCGCCGCTCCCGCCTCTACTACCTCCGCGGCCTCACGGGCAAAGCCGCCCGCATCACCGAGAAGGCCCGCACCTAGCAAGCTGTTGAGAAAGCCGCTCTTGCGGGTGCGAGTCGCCGCACTCCTCTGAACGCGACCGCGCGGGCTGAAAGCCCGCGCTGCGGTGTCCGGCCTGACCGCGAAGTATCATCCGGGGAAGGCAGCCGCCTTCCCGCTTTGCGTCCGCGAACTCCAGAGGCGCTGATGCCCGCCACCGCCCGCCCATCGCTTGCAGCACGGCTCGGCGCCGCTGACGAGGCACACGCTCTGCCGCGCCGGTACGCCGAGGTCGCCGTCAACTCCACCTTCCCCTCGCGCCAGACCTTCAGCTACGGCGTCCCCGCCGGCCTCGACGCGCGGCCCGGCATGGCCGCGTACGTCCCCTTCGGCCGCCTCACGCTGCAGGGCGTCATCACCGAGGTTCACGACACCCCCGTCTTCGCCGAGCCGGAGAAGATCCGTGACATCCGCTCGCTCATCGGCGACGCGCCGTTGCTCGACAACGACCGCCTTGCCCTGGCGAAGTGGATCGCCGGCGAGTACCTCGCCCCCGTGTTCGACGCGGTGGCGTTGTTCCTGCCGCCGGGGTTCGAGCGCAAGCCGCAGACCATCGTGACGTCGCTGGTCGAGCCCGGCGAAGTCGACGCCCTCAACCTCCCCCCGCGCCTCCGCGACACCCTCGCCGCCGTCGCCGCTGACTCCCCCACCGTCCTCGACTCCCCGAAGGAGCACCCCTCCCTTCCTACTGATCTCCCTCCCCGCCAGCGGGGAGGGCCGGGGTGGGGTAATCTCGCCGCCCTCGAGAAGCGCGGCCTCATCTCGCGCGAGTACGTCCTCGCGCGCCCGAAAGTCGGTCCGAAGTCCATCGACGTCGCCGCGCTCGCCGTCACGCTCGACGACGCCCTCGCCCGCATCGCCGCCGCCGAGGCCCCGAAACGCTCCCGCCGCGCCGCCGTGCTCGAACGTCTCCTCGACACCGACACAGTGCCCGCGACTGAAGCCGCGAAGCTCGCCGGGAGCAACGCCAACCTGGACCGCCTCGTCCGTGCGGGCATCGTCCGCCGCGACGGCGACGCCGTCACGCTCGCCGTCACGCGTTCGGCCGCACAGCGCGAGATCGACGCGCTCACTCATACGCGGCGGGCGGCGCAGGCAGAGGCGATCGTGCGGGCGCTCGGCGGCGAGAGGGCGCAGCAGGCTGCGCCCCTACCGTCGCTACGCGCGGACTTGCGCGTAGACACCGCTACCGTCCGGTGGCTGGCTTCGATCGGCGCGGTGGCGA
>JACRBR010000219.1 GCA_016213125.1 Chloroflexota bacterium
CAGGGCGCTTGGCGACATTTGGTGACGAAGGGGCGGAACGGCCTGCTCCTCGTTCCCGTCGTCGTCTCTGTGTCTCTGTGCCTCTGTGGTTTCGTTCTTGTCTCGCAGAACCGGACATGCGCTCTCGCCCCAATGCAGCGCGGCCGCACCCCGTCGCCGGGATGCGGCCGCGATCATTGTCCAGGTGCTGCGCGCGTCTCCGCGCGGCGCTCGCTACGAGGTGCGCACGAACTCGCAGAAGCGCGCGATCACGTCGTGCAGGTTCTCGACTTCGAGGTACTCCTCGCCCTCGCGCGCGATCCGGGTCAGCAGCGTCTTCGCTTCCTCTACCGTGTCGGCGCCGCCGCCCTCCGGCAACTTCCCGATCCGGTCGATGCACCAGGTCGCCCAGCGCGAGGCCGAGCGATTGAACGCTTTCGGTTCCGCGTTCGCCTCGCTCTTGATCATCCCCTCGCGCGCTACCTTGCGCAGATCCATCAGCGTGTACAGCGCCTTGTCGCACACCACCTGAATCCGTTCCGGGCGCCTCTTTACTTGCTGGCTCATGAGGGGTCCTCCTACCTCGTCGGGCGATTTCGTCGCCCTGACCGGGATTTAGAGAGCAATTCCTGAGCCGTTCCCACCTAGGCTCATGCGGCTACGTGCGCCCCGCGGGCCGCCGCCGGCGTTCGCAGTGCTCACGCTCTTGATCATCAGACGTATCACGGAACGAACAGTTCGCCAGAATTCCGTCCGGTTCGCTCACTACCCGAGGCTTTCAACCGCGCAGGGGCCGCTTCGGTTCACCGGCGCTGCCCCGCCACCCCCTTCGCCCCCCGTTGAATCTCGCGCTCGTCCATTCCTATTCTTCGGCTGGATTCGAGTTCCGCTACACCCTGCGTAACGGATTTTAGGCAGAAAAATTCCGAAGGATCACTCCTTCACCTTGCCGGCGCGACCCCGCTGCCAGCCGTCCATCTTCGCATTGAAGTCGTGTTCCTCGACCAACCGGTCGATTTCGCCGGCCAGCTCCGTGCTAGGCTTCGCAAACCGGATGCCGACCTGATAGAAGTCCTTGCCGGCGATTTTCTTGCACCAAGCGACCAAGCCCTTGAAGCTCACCGGTTCAACCAACTGCTTCGACTTGATGCTGACGCGAAAGGTCGAATGCGCGGGCAGCGGCTCCTGGGTCAGGATCTGGACGCCGCCCTTGCTGACATTCACCAGCGCGGCGCTGGCCCCCGGCTTGGACATCATGAAGGAGAGCCAGCTATCCTTGGAGTAGAGCACCATGTACTTCCGCAACGACACGCGTGGCGCCCTGCGTCGTTCCGCCATTGTCCTGCCTCCTGCACGGCGTTGAAGTGAAGCGGCCATTGTACGGATGTGCGGCCGCGAGGCAAGAGAAACCTCGGGCGCGTGAGCTTGACAAGGTTCGGAACCTCGGCTATCCTCGCGTGCCCGCTTCCGCGCCGGCCCGCGCCCCTCCCCCCGCTCGGAGCCCTGCCCCGCATGGACCCCCTCCCCACGCGCCTCCGGCCCGACGCGCCGGAATTCGCCGTCCAGGACCGCCATCACCGCGCGCTCGCCCAGACGCTGCGCGAGCGCCTCGCGCAGGTCCGCGCCGGCGGGTCGGCGGCCGCGGTCGCCACCCAGCGCAAGCGCGGCAAACTGCTGCCGCGCGAGCGCATCGAGCGGCTGCTCGACCCCGAAACCCCCTTCCTCGAACTCTCCGCCCTCGCCGCCTGGGGCCGCCACGACAACGAAGTCCCGGCCGCCGGCGTGGTCACCGGCATCGGTCGCGTCTGGGGCCGCGAATGCCTGATCGTCGCCAACGACTCCACGGTCAAGGGCGGCACCTACTTTCCCGAGACCGTCAAGAAGCACATCCGCGCCCAGGAAATCGCCCTCGACAACCGCCTGCCCGCGATCTACCTGGTCGACTCGGGCGGCGTCTTCCTGCCGCTCCAGGCCGAGGTCTTCCCGGACAAGGAGCACTTCGGGCGCATCTTCTACAATCAGGCGGTGATGTCGTCGCTCGGCATCCCGCAGCTCTCGGTGGTGCTCGGCATGTGCACGGCGGGCGGCGCCTACGTGCCCGCGATGAGCGACGAGAACATCATCGTGCGCGGCGCGGGCACGATCTACCTCGCCGGCCCGCCCCTGGTCAAGGCCGCCACCGGCGAGGACGTGACCGCCGAAGAGCTGGGCGGCGGCGAGATGCACAGCCGCACCTCCGGCGTCACCGACCACCTCGCCGACAGCGAGGAGCACGCCCTCGCGCTCGCGCGCACGGCGGTCGCCTATTTCAACACCGTCAAGCGCGTCGACCTCGACCTCGCGCCGCCCGAGGAGCCGCTCCATCCCACCTCCTCGATCTACGGCGTCCTCCCGGTCGATACCCGCCATCCCCACGAGGTGCGTGAGGTGATCGCCCGATTGGTGGACGGCAGCCGCTTCCACGAGTTCAAGCCGCTCTAC
>JACRBR010000225.1 GCA_016213125.1 Chloroflexota bacterium
CAGTTGTCTTCCTGCTTGGGAGCCGTTTCCGCGGGCAGCAGGTTCTTGAACTTGCGGCCGCACTCCTTGCTCGCCTTCAGGCCAGAGGGTGTGCACGTCTCCACCTCGGCCAGACCCCCCGGCCGTTCGAACGTCGTCGCAGGGACGTCGACCAACGCCTCCACCATGAAGTCGCGCAGCGCGCGGTAGGAGATCGACGTCGAGAGGATGTTGTACATCGGCGAGTTGTCGCTGTTGCCGGCCCAGACGCCGGCCACGAGTTCCGGGGTGTAGCCGTAGGTCCACGTCTCGCCGATGGCGCGCAGCGTCTCGAACGGCTCGCTGGTGCCCGTCTTCACGCCCCACTGCCGGCCGATCGACAGCGCGCCACAGCCGTAGGTGATGCAGAAGGCGTTGGGGTCGGAGAGGATGTTGTTGATCATGTACGCCACCTGGGGCGATATCACCTGCTCCTCCTGCACCGTCACGCGATGGTCCGGGGTGTCGGGGAACAGCACCGTGCCGTCGGAGGCGCGCGTGATCTGCAGGATCGAGACCGGATCGAGCCTGCGGTTGCCTTCGTCCAGGCTCTTCGTCGTCGGCACGCCGCGCATCTTGCCGTTGGCCGCGAACACGGTGTACGCGTACGTCACGTCGGCCAGGCTCACGTCAACGCCGCCCAGTGTCACCGAAGGTCCATAGCTCCTGTCGTCCAGCGTCGTCATGCCGAACTTCTTGTACTCGGACACGACGTTGTCCACGCCGACGTACAGCGCCGTCTTGAACGCCGGGATATTCAGCGAGTTACCCAGCGCTTTGCGCACGCTGATCGGCCCCTGGAAGTTCCCGCTGGGGTTGCGTGGGGTGAACGGCTCGCCGTCCGCATCCGGATACGAGACCTCCGAGTCGAGGATCTCGGTCTCCGGCCCCCAGCCCAGGTTCTCGAATGCGGCTGAGTACGTGAACGGCTTCAGCGTCGATCCCGGGGAGTTTGGCGAGCCGGCGTTATCGTTCCTTCCCGCAAGGACACAGTCGCAGTCCTCGTAGTACTGGTCGGAAAAGTAATCCCGCGAACCCACGTACACGAGGACCTCGGACGTCCGCGGGTCCATCGCGACCAGCGCGCCGTTGTGCCCCTGCGCCGATCCCTCGAACTCGCTGATCCACGTTTCGAGCGCCGCCTGGGCCTTCGCCTGCAGATCGAGATCGATCGTGGTGGTGATACGCAGCCCGCCGCGGTACAGGGCTTCCTTACCGTACAGGGCCTCGATCTGCGGTTGGATGTAGTTGAACACCCAGTGCGGGGCCTGCACGGGGAAGCGCTGCGGGACGATGTTCGGCGGCGCCACCGTCGCCAGGTAGAACTGGACGTCCGGAATATCGACGGTCTGGCTCTTGTCCTGGCTGACCTGGAACCGGGACGCCTTCATCTCCTCGCTCAGGAAGTCCATCGTCACGCGGCTGCGCGACTGCATCAGCTGGAGCACTTCGTTGCGGCGCTGGATGGAGCGCTCGGGGTTGTTGATGGGCTCGTACGCCGAGGGGTAGGCGGGGATGCCCGCCAACAGGGCCGCTTCCTCCAGCGTCAGGTCGCTCGCCGGCTTACCGAAGTAGCCCAGGGAGGCCGCCTGCACGCCGTTGTAGATCCCGCCGTATGAGATCTGGTTCAGATACCACTCCAGGATCTGGTTCTTGTCGTACTTCTTGGTCAGCTCCAGCGCGAAGATGGTCTCCTTCATCTTGCGCTTGTAGGACCGCTTCGCCCTGTCCTCTTCCTTGATGTAGATGTTCTTCACGAGCTGCTGGGTGATCGAGCTGCCGCCGGTCGTCTCGCCGCTGCCCGAATCGCGAAGCCCGGCCTGTTCCAGGCCCGCCCGCGCCAGGCCGCGCAGGTTCACGCCCTCGTTCGACCAGAAGCTGAAGTCCTCGGTGGAGATCGTTGCGGCGATGAGGTACGGGGAGATGTCCTCGAGCTTTACCGGCTGGCGCAGGCCCGAGCGGTCGTCGACGTACTCATAGAGCAGCTTGCCGTCCCGGTCGAAGATCTGCGCGCCGCCGGATGGCTGGCTGGCGATCACCTCGTCGGGCGGCAGCAGCCCGTTCGCGTAGTACCGATAGACGCCGTACGTCGTACCAGCGCCGACGGACAGCGCGACGATGCCGAGCCCGATCAGGCCGATGATGGCCTGCAAGTACCAGGGAAACGTCACGCTGTTGCCGTTCCCGTTTCCGTTGCGCAGGCGGTTCCGCAGCAGCCTGCGCGTGGCGAAGTTCCGTGCCAACTGGTCCTCCTGCCGCGCAATCCCCGTCGGGGCGCGGCGCCTCCAACCCTGTCCCCCGCTATACCGGCTTCTGCAGCACGACGAAGTGCGAAAGTCCGAACATCTTCAACGGCGTCCGCTCCGCGCGGTACAGCGCGCCGCGCAGCAAGCGCCCCAGCCACTTCCGCCGGGCGATGATGTTGTCGAAGCCGGGATACACATATGATTCTACGCTCACACGGACCGGCAGGTTCCGGTAGGTGTTCCGGATGCCGCGCTTCGTGTACGCGCGTGCGTGCGGGACGAGCCGGTTCCGCAGTGGATTGGGCAGCCAGTTCACGAATGGCATGTTCCCGAAGACGAAGCGCTTTCCCAGGTAGATCCCGTGCGTCTCGAACGGGTACAGGCGGTTCGGCGCATAGATCACGATGTGACCACCCGGCCGGATCGCGCGGAACGCCTCCGCCATCGTCGCCCGGTCATCATGCACGTGCTCGATCACCTCGTTCAGCACCACGACGTCGAAGGTTCCGTCCCGGAAGGGCAGGTGCTCCCCGACGGACAGCATCAGTGCGGGCGTCGTCTTCGCGCCCTCGCGCAGCCGCTTCGCATCGATGTCGATGCCGACAACCCGGTCACTGAACTCGCGGACCTTACGGACGTAGACACCCAACCCGCACCCGATGTCGAGGATGCGAGCGCCCTCCAGCGGTGCGTACCGCCGGATCAGATCCAGACGGCGGTCCTGTCCGAACCGCCACACGAAGCTGGGATTGCCAAGAGCGACTTCCGCCCGGTCGGGCGCGCTGACCATGTGTCCTTCCAAGACCCCTGCCATGTTGAGGCTAACATACGCCGCGCTCGCGCCGCACGGTGCGAACGTACCATACGCGCGTGCGGCCGTTTGCCCCTTGCGCGCTCCGCCTATCTAATCCCCTCATGATGGACTCGAAATCTGTGTCTCGTGGCGGCCGCGTGGACGAACACGAATCCGCGACCCTTGAGGCGTACCTGAACAGCTTCGGTTCGACGCTGCGGCGCGAGGACATCAAGGCAGCAATGGTTGAAGGCGGCGTGCCGCTCTGGCGGCGCGTACTCGACTATGTGCCCCAACCGCGACAGCGCGGCCGGGCATTGGAGCTTGGGAGCCCACCGTTCAACATCGCGCTCTTAATGAAGAAGCTCCGCAACTACGACCTAACGCTCACCGGCTCGGCCAGTGACGGCAGCGCCGAG
>JACRBR010000226.1 GCA_016213125.1 Chloroflexota bacterium
ATCGCGACGCGAGCGCACGCGGGGAAGGCCATGTGCCCGCGGTGCCGGGCGGACGTTTTGCGCAACGAGCCGGACTGGAAAACGTGGTCGAAGGACGAACCGTGCGCCTGCGCCTGCGGATGGGCGACGACGTGGGGGGAGTACCACCGGACGTACCAGAGCAGGCAGCTTTACGGCGGGAACGCATACCCAATGTTCCGGGCGTTCATCGACCGGTGGCCGCAGGCGCGGACGCCGCGCGACAAGATGCTGGCCATCGACTGGCTAATCCACGCCTGCCACGAGGACGCGTTGAAACGCTGGGCGCGGCCGGCGGCATGCAACCTCATCGAGGGGAGGATGACGGAGATGATCCCGTTCCTGGACGACCTAGCCTACGGCCCGCGGAGCACCCCCGGGATCCGGGAGCAGCGGCGGGAGTGGGATGAGAAGCCGCAACTCCAACGATGGCGGCAGTGGAGGGCGGGGGAGACGACGACGCCGTGGGGGGAGGAGACTTGAGCGGGAGGCCAGCGTTAGAGGTTAGAAGTTCGGAATGTGCCGAATGCGATTGTGGACCGCAGGAGGCGGTTGAGGGCGCTAGGACGGCCACCCGTGGTAGGGAAGGAGATCTCGCAGCTTCACGACCTTGCCGCCCTGCAAGACCACGTTGGTATCGAGATTGTCGGGGTGGACCTGGCGGATGAACTCGCGGCAGCGGCCGCAGGGTGGCAGGACGATGGTGGCGCCGTGCTCGTTCTTCCAGACGGCGACGATGCTTGCGATGCGCAGCTCGCCTGCGGTGACCATGGCGGCGATCGCGCTGTGCTCGGCACAGAATCCGGTGCCGGAACCTGTGTCGATACAGACGCCGACGAAGACGTTGCCGCGATCGGTTACGAGGGCGGAGCCGACATCGCCAAAGAGGCGGTCGCCGACGTGCACAGGGTTCACGACGGTTTCGGCGCGGGCGATGAGTTCGTCGTTCGTCATGGTGCGAGGATGGCGGAGAGGGTGGGATTCGAACCCACGGTACGCTTGCGCGCACACACGATTTCCAGTCGTGCCCGATCGGCCACTCCGGCACCTCTCCGCGGGGCGCGGCCCGCCTAACGCGAAGGACAGGTCTAAAGACCTGTCCGTACGGATGATCTCTAGTGGCGTAGAGGGTGGGATTCGAACCCACGAGGCTTGCGCCTACCGCTTTTCGAGAGCGGCACCTTCAACCACTCGGACACCTCTCCGTGGCATCGGGATTATAGCAACGGCGATGCTGAGACTCCGGCTGCGTGATCCGCGAGGGACAACAATCGCGCGATCTCGATGACCCGCGCGGGCTGAAGGCCCGCGTTACGGTGTCATGGGGCGCTGGCGCGAACCGCCGGTCAGGACTGCTTGGTGGCTTCTTCGAAGCGACGCTGCTGTTCCGCCTGAGCCTCGCGCGATGCCTGCCGTCCCGCGCGGAGGGCCTGCCTGATGCGGGCGGCGGGCCCCTGCGGTTGCGATGCCGCCGCAGCCAGCGATTCATCGGACCGCAGCTCGGGCGGGATCTCGTCCTCTTCTTCGCCGGGACGGGCGAAGAGCCAGAACGCGATGGCTACGGCAGCGACGACGATCGCGAACACCACGAGCACGGGGACGAGGTTGCTGCGCTTCACGACGACGATCTCGCCGGCCGCCGCAGCTACCGCGCCTCGCTTCGCAGCGCGCTCGGCTTTCTTCGCCAGCTTGGCGGCTTGCTTCGCGGCGTCCCGCTCCTGCTTCTCGCGCTTCTGGCGTTCCTTCTCCTCTTTACGCGCTTTCGGCTCCAACTCGAGTTCGAGCTTGCCGAACGGCGTCTCGAACTCCCATTCGTACTCGAGATCGTCGCCCTCGTCCTTCTTCTTCTTCGACTTCCGCGCGGGAACGGGGGGCGCCTCATCGATGACGACGGGCGGCCGCGCGAGAGGCTCGTCATCGCGTTCGAGGGTGGCGACAGTGGACTCGTTTGTGGCATCGGCGGGCTTCTTCGAGAAGAACATGATCAGACCTCCGGCGGAGAACTAAGAGGTGGTCTGGCTTATTCGCCGTGTTTTCGCTTGCCGGGCGCGTTGTCGGTGCTGGCGCCGGTGAGCCCGGCGAGGACGCTCGCCGCGCGGCGGACGCCCGCGACGACGCCGTACGTCTTCACGATAGGGGTTACCGCGGCCTGCGATACGTAGGAGGCGGTGCCCTTCACGTTGTCAACGCTTCCCTTCACGGAGTCGAGTGTCGGCTTGAGATTCTCATCGATGACGCCGAGCGACTTCTTCAGGAGTGCGCGCGAGAGCAGACCGAGCACGACCGTGAAGACGAGCGCGACGGAGAAGAACACCGCCACGGCGATGCCCATGAAGATGATGACCCAGTCGCGCGTCAGTGAAACGGCGCCCAGAAGCTCTGGTGAAGGCATGCAGTCGAACCCCATGGAGCGAGGACAGGTTTAGGGAACCCCGTACCGGCGGATCATACCATGCGGGCTTTCGATATCGTCCATGCCCTTGTCTACATGGCGTTTCGGAATCGAAGCAGGCGCCATGCGACCGTGCCATAGCTGAGCGCCCCCACGGCGGCCAGCGCCCACCAGCACTGCCCGGCGGCAGCGCCGATGGCGAGGAGCAACAGGCGCACATCGCGCGAGCCCAGGCCCACGAACTCGGAAGCTGCCCCGACACCGTCGAGCGCCTCCAGGCGGGCTCGTGAATACGAGACGAGCAAGAAGCCGACGGTTGCGGCGAACCCCAGGGTGAGCGCGGCGGACCAGCCCTCGTGTTCCAGGGCGTACCACGCCATGCCGCCGGCGATGGCTGCGTCGGCGAAGCGATCGAGGACAGCGTCGAAGAGACCGCCGAACTTGCTGGCCATGCCCTTGGCGCGCGCGAGGTCGCCGTCAACCCCATCGACGACGGACGACGCCTGGATCATGACGCCGGCCTCGATATTGCGGCCCACGGCGAGCAGCCAGAGTGCACCAGAGGCCAAGGCGAGCGCGATCACCGACACCTGGTTCGGGGTGAGCGGGGTGTTAGCGAGGGCACGGGCGATGGGGACGGAGAAGCGGCGGTTGAGGTAGCGCGAGACGGGGCCTTCGCGAACGCCGGACAAGGTCAGGCCGCGTTCGCGGCTGCTATCGCGAGCCAGGCCTCGGCAGCGGCGAGATCCTCGGGCGTGTCGACGTCGAGCCAGCGGCGACCCGTAACGTCCACGGCGTCGAGCCGGGCAACGCGCGCAAGAGAAGCGAAGACGGTGGACGCCTCGCCGTGACGAAGGTCGGGCGTGATGGCGTTGAAGACCTCGTTCGTGCACAAGAAGACGCCGGTGTCGAGCGCGTTCCAGTTCTCGATGCGCTTGCCGAGATCGCGAACGCGGCCGGCTTCCACGCGGGCGAGCGTGGCCTCGGTAGCACGCGGGTCGGCCCCGCGGGCGTGCTCGATAGCGAGGGCACAGCGGCCATTCGCGTTGGCGATGACGTCGGAGATGAGGGCCGGTTCGACCAGATGGTCGGCCATAGCGAGCAGGAAGGGGCCATCAACCGCATGGCGCGCGGCCCACAGCGAGCGCGCGTTGCCAGCACGATAGTCGGGGTTCTCCACGAACGCCAGCTTCATGGCGGCGGGGGCGGTCGCTTCGAGGGCGGCGCGCACCTGTCCACCCCGATAGCCGATCACGATCACAACATCGCGAACACCAGCCGCGAGGAGGGAATCGAGAACGTGGCCGATGAGCGGGCGGCCGCGCACCTCGATGAGAGGCTTCGGCGTCTCCGCGGTGAGCGGCTGCAGGCGGCCGCCGTTGCCGGCGGCGAGGATGACGGCGTGAATCATGACATGCAGTCGACCGCTCCCGCGGTCCGCTCCTGGCTGCGCCCTAATGAAAGGCAAGGGACGGGTCTCCCCGTCCCTGCCGATCCAGTCTAACGCAACGTGCTAGAAAGGGAGTCCCTTAATGCCCTGAATGCCCTTGATCGCGGCGATATCGCCGCCGTGACCCACGGCATGCATTCCGGCGAGTTGTACGACAAATGCAACAGGCTTCTTGCCGAAGAAGTTCGTTTCGACCTCCCGGTCGAGTTCGGCATCGGTGAGTGTGTCGGCGTACTCCAGCACGGACTTCTGGACCTGCTGCGCGTACTCCAGCATCTTGGCATAGGGGACGTTGCCTTCGAAGCCCCAGATCTCCATCGGGTTCGCCGGGAGTCCGTTAGCGCCTGCGAACGACGACCAGAGGAGGGGCTTGCCCTGGAGCATCCCGTTGATGAAGAAGTCAGCCGAGGTGTATGTGTGCACGAGCGTCTTGGCGCAGGAGTTCGCCGTGCCGCCAGGCTTCCAGTTGAACTGCGCGTCATCCATGCCGGCCGCGCACGCCCCTACCAGGCCAAAGGCCTGCTCGAGTTGCAACTTCGCGTACTGTACTCCGTTCACGAGTTTCCCTCCAATGGAACTGCTGCTCAATCCTTCTGGTCGCCGACGTTCTCACGCCGGGCCACTAGCTTTGCATTGTGAAGCGACTCGGTCAAGCGAGCGCCGACAAACGCGGAGCCGGGACGGCGGATGCTCGCGCCACCGCGGTGCACGCCCGAGGCGTCCCTGCACGTGGAAGCGGAAGAGACCGAGCCACGCCTCGAAGCCGATCTCCGACGGACGGGCGTTCCGGCCGAATCCGAGGTCCCGCGCGAGACGGACGAGCTGGCGCTCGGTGAAGTAGCCGCGGAGCGCGTCGCGAGCCTGCTGTCTGCGTGTGCCGAAGACGGCGTTGATGAACGCGCGTTACTCGCCGCGCAGCGACGGGTGCACGAGGGGGCGAGTTCGCCGGGCGAGGCGTATGAGGGCGCAGTCGACCGACGGGGCGGGCATAAAGTCATCGCGGCGAAAGGCGTGCTCGATCGTAATGTCGAACCACGGCCGATGCAGGAGTGCGATGCGGGTCTGGCGCGGATCGCCCGCGAAGCGCTGGGCGGCCTCACGCTGGACAACGAGCAGAGCGTGGTCCGGCGGGCGCGGTGCGCTCAGCAGTTTGCCGACGAGTGCCGCGGTGATGCCGAAGGGGACGTTCGAGACAACGGCGTAGGGTTCGCGTGGCATCGGAAACTCGAGAAAGTCGCCGAGCCGGTAATCGACGTTCGAGATCCCCGCGAAACGTGACGTGAGCATGCGGAACAACGCCGGATCTTTCTCTATGGCGAGAATGTGGAACCCGCGGCCGGCGAGCGCTTGCGTGATCTCGCCCGCGCCCGCGCCCGCTTCGATGACGAGACGCGGGTGCGCGGGCAGGCGAGCGGCGATGAGGCGCGCGACCGTGTCGCGGGCGAAGTGCTGGGAGAGCTCGGGTTGACGCCGCAGGGGTAGGTAGTAGGTCCGATGGGCCATGATCTCCTCCGCGCCCGCGTGCGGGATGGCGAAGCCGCGAAGGAGACATCTGTGGTGTGGGATCAGTCGTTCGATGCGTTGCGGCTTCGCGCGTCCGGCAGCGGGCATGCTTGTGCATGTCCGAGACCGTGCTCCGCCCGAGGGGCGGAAGCTAGATTCGCAGGCGAACGACGAAACCGCACATCTGCGGAAGCCTACCTGCGGGCGGAGCCGCGAGTCAACCATCTCTGATAGTTGTGAAAGAGCGTCAAGAGAATGCTCGCAAGGTCTCTTGACGGCGGCCGGTCGCGTGGCGATGCTGGCCCCAACGAATCCCCGCGAGCGCCGGAGTCAGACAGTGGGACGAGGACCGCTGTCCGCTCTGATGCTGACCATGATCGTGGCGCTGCTGATGGTTGGCGGCGCGCGGCGCCCGCAGGTCGCGGCAGCCGCCCCCGGCGACATCGCCACCTATGCTGGCGGCGGAGTTGGAGACGGCGGGGGAGCCACCGAGGCGGCGGTGAGCCCGTACGGGGTGGCGGCGGATGGGGCGGGCAATCTCTACATCGCCGACAGCGCGAACTGCCGTGTGCGCATGCTCACGCCGGGCGGCGCCATCAGCACCGTCGCGGGCATGGGCGCCTGCGGATACGCGGGCGATGGCGGCCCGGCGACAGGCGCCCGGCTGAACCTCCCGCAGGCCGTCGCCGTCGACTCCGCCGGCAATCTCTTCATCGCAGACACGCAGAACTGCCGCATCCGGAAGGTGGACACCGTCGGGACGATCACGACGTTCGCGGGGAGCGGCACCTGCATCTTCGCCGGGGAGGGCGCTCCCGCGACGATCGCTTCGCTGGCGAATCCCCGGGGCGTGGCGGTGAACGCTGCCGGCGACGTGTACATCGCCGACAGCGACAACTGCCGCGTGCGCAAGGTCAGCGGCGGCATCATCACGACCTTCGCGGGGACGGGATCGTGCGGCTTCCTTGGCGACGGGGGGCAGGCTGTTTCGGCGGGGATCACCCACGCGTCCGGGGTCTGGGACGACGGCGGCGGGAACGTGTACATCGCCGACACCGATAGCTGCCGCGTGCGGGTGGTGACCCCGTCGGGCGTGATCAGCACAGTCGCGGGTAACGGCACGTGCGCATACACCGGTGACGGCGGGCTGGCGTACTCCACCGGCATCAACAAGCCGAGGGCGATCGCGACGGACACGGCGGGCGACCTGTACATCGCCGACACCGACAACTGCCGCGTGCGGAAGGTGACATATCCGTCGGTCACCATCAGCACCGTGACAGGCGACGGAGACTGCAACTACGGCGGCGACGGCGGGCCTGCGGCGAGCGGGAAGGTGAACCATCCACAGGGTGTGGCGATCGTGGGCGGCGATGTCTACGTCGGTGACAGCGGCAACTGCCGGCTGCGCAGGGCCTCGGGCGGTGGGATCACCTCGATCGCGGGGACGGGGTGGTGCCAGTTCGGGGGCGACGGCGGGCCCGCGACGAACGCGTCCCTCTCGGACCCCGGCGGAGTGGCGAAGGACAGCGCGGGAAACCTGTATATCGCCGACGCGGGAAACTGCCGGATCCGGAAGGTGACCGCCGCCGGCGTCATCTCGACCTTCGCCGGGAACGGCTCGTGCCTGTACGGGGGCGACGGTGGACCGCCACTGAGCGCGTCGTTCGACCACCCCCGCGGCGTCACGGTAGACGGCACCGGCGCGGTGTACGTAGCGGACACGGACGCATGCCGCGTACGAAAGATCGCCGGAGGAGCAGTGAGCACGGTCGCGGGGGACGGGGTCTGCGGGTTTGGCGGGGACGGCGGATCGGCGACAGCGGCGCAACTGAGCTTCCCGCAGGCGATCGCGATCTCCGGATCCACGTTGTACGTCGCTGATACGTTCAACTGCAGGGTGCGCAGAATCAGCGGCGGCGTCATCACGACGCACGCAGGCGACGGCGGCTGCGGGTACGACGGCGACGGCGGGCCGCCGCTGAGCGCCTCGCTGACGTTCCCGTACGGCGTGGCCGCGGACGCGGGCGGCGTATACATCGCCGACACCTACAACTGCCGCGTGCGGAAGGTAGCGGGCGGGGTGATCACCACGATCGCGGGCACGGGGACGTGTGCCTACGGCGGCGACGGCGGCGCGGCAACATCGGCGGCTGTCAATCGGCCGACGGGCATCGCGGTGGCAGCGGGCGGGGCCGTGTATGTAGCCGATACGGATAATTGCCGGGTGCGTCTTATCAGCGGCGAGACGATGATCACGGTCACGGGGTTGGGCACCGGTGTTTCGTTCGCCGGATGCGGGTATGACGGCGACGGCGGGCCGGCCGCGGCGGCGGCGATCGACCGCCCGGCGGGCATAGCGGTCGATCCGAGCGGCAGCCTCTTCATCGCCGACAGCTTCAACGACCGGATGCGCATCGTGTCGCCAGGCGAAGACGGGGACGGAGACGGTGTTGCGGACGCAGGCGACAACTGTCCTTCGATCGTGAACGCGGACCAGCTCAACAGCGACCGGAACTTCGTCAGCAACGCGCCGCTGTATGGATCGAACGACCTGACGTGGATCGTGTCCGACAACGCGGGCGACGCCTGTGACGGCGACGACGACAACGACGGCATATCGGACGCGGCGGAGCCGGCAGGGTGCCTTGGGAGCGGGCCGCTGGACCCGGTGAAGCGGGATACGGACGGCGACCGGCGGCTGGACTACGCGGAGTGCGCGCTGGGCTCGAACCCCGCCGACGCGGGCAGCTTCCCACCGGCGATCGTGGCGCCGGACGCCGACAGCGACGGACTCCCGGACTCGCTCGATCCCAACGACGCGTCGCAGGACACAGACGGCGACGGCGTAAAGGACGGCGTGGAGTTTCGGAACTACAACAGCAACGTCACGGGCGTGAACACGGACGGCGACACCTGTGCGGACGGGAAAGAGGTGGCGTCGCTGAACGCCGATACCTCCGTGAACGCTGGCGATCAGCTGCTGCTGGTGCTTGAGATCAGCCGGGTGCCGCCGCCGGCGAAGCTGGTGAACTTCGATATGAACAAAGACGGCGTCGTGAACGCTGGCGACCAGCTGTTCCAGGTGCTGCGGTTCGGCGCGTGCTGATCAACCGGACTATCGCGGCGTGAAGACGGGGCGGATCTCACCATCGACGATGGCGGCAACGAGGCCGAGTTTGGCATAGAGGCCGGGATCGAGCGATTTCACGAAGGAGCCGACGTTCTCCAGCTCGGCGTACTCGTAGATGGCGACCAGGCCGATGCCCTTCGCATCGGCGTCGACGGCAGAAAGCGCTTCGTTCGCGTCCTTCAGGCGCCGGCGGACCAGGCGGCGCATGAGCGTCCCGTCCGCGGGGTCGATCTTCGGCGGCGACTGGGCGATGGCGAAGCCGGTCTCGCCGAGGGGCTCGCGGGCCAGGCGCTGTATCGTCCAGGACTCAACCGTCTCGAATTCGACGGCGTCCTTGAGGGTGAGGTCCTTCGCGATCCCGCCGATGCGGTCGAAAAGGGCTTCCCGCGCGGTTTCGGACTGCGAGGCGCGGCGGAGCTGCATGCTGTTGACGTGCACGGTGCCGCTGACGCGGTCGGTGATGTTCGTCCAGTAGCGGGAGAGTCCGCCGATGACGGAGGCGTAGCCGCCTTCGTCGCGCACCTTGGCCAGCTGGAGTTTCACCGGAAGATCGATCTCGTTGCGGGCGCCGGGCTGCATCGGCGCGGCAGCGAGCTGGGCGCGCATGACGAAGTCCGATGCCTCGGGCTCGTTCGCGGGTACGGCGGCGCGCGGCGGCACCCAGATGACGTGCGGGCCGCGCACGTTGCCGGCGGAGAGGCGCTCCTCCATCATCTGGCGCGCATCCTCGGCGCCGGGATCGCTCTCGGGCTCCCAGAGCTGCGCGACCGCGAGCGCGACGGTCTTGTCGCTGGACTTCGCGACGAAGACGGGGACGGGGCCATCGATGGCGCGCTCTAGCGCGTAGGGCGCCCCGGTGCGGTCGGCGTACCAGTCTGCGAGGAGGGCAGCGGCGTAAGTTTGGAGGCGTTCGGGCATCGCGTTTCGTCCGGGGCGCGGCGGAAAGCCGCGCGGGCTACAGCGTCAAATGTTGCTGTGCGTCTGGCCGCCGTCGACGTTGAGGCAGGCGCCGGTGACCCACGACGCTTTCGGAGAGCAGAGGAAGGCGACGACGTTCGCGACCTCGTCCGCCCTGCCGAAGCGGCCCATGGCAATGCTCTCCTCGACGAACTTCGTCATGGCGTCGGGCTCTTCGTTGGCGCGGCGGTCCCAGGAGCCGCCGGGATGGCGGATGGAGCCGGGTGCGACGGAGTTCACGCGAATGTTGTCCTTCGCGAGGGCCAGCGCGCTGTTCTTGGCGTGGCTGATCATGGCCGCCTTCATGGCGTTGTAGGGCAGGCCGCCGCCAGCCTCGCGGCCCCAGATGGAGGCGATATGGATGACTACACCTCCGCCCTGCGCCTGCATGTGGGGCACAACAGCGCGAGTAGCGCGGACGGCGGCCTCGATATTGGCGCGGTAGGCATTAGTCCAGCCCTCATCGTCGTCCGGAAAGCCGCCGCCGGCGTTGTTCACGAGGATGTCGACGCGGCCGAGGCGGTCGACGGTCTAGCGCACCATGCGATCGAC
>JACRBR010000227.1 GCA_016213125.1 Chloroflexota bacterium
GGGAACGAAGATGCAGAGCACGGCCTGGACGTTGTAGGCGAGGGCGAGGGCAACGCGCTTGGGCACGCGATCGGCGACGGCGCCGCCCTAGAGGGCGAAGAAGGCGGGAGGGAGGAGCGCGGCTACGCCGATGAGGGCGGACTCGAATGCAGTGCCGCCGCGGCGGACGACGGCGATGAGCGCACCGTAGGCGACGGCCTGCTGTCCGGCATCGGAGAAGAAGCGGGAGGCGAGGACCTGCTCGAACCGGGGATTGCGGGCGATGGAGGCATCGGGGAGGAAGAACCAGAGGAGGCGGAAGACGTGCGCCTGGCCGCGGTCGAGCGCGGAATCGGCGCGGAGGTAGGCGCCGTCGAACATCTGGCGGCCGCCACGAAAGCGGCCGCGCGGCGGTTCGGGAGGACGCTGGTCGTCCATACGAGGCGAGTGTAGCGAGGCGTGAGGCCACGGCGCGTGCTTGAGTCAAGGGCGGGGGTGGCGGATAGTGCGCGTCTGGACGGTGGAGGCGGGAAGCGAGAAACGGGAAGTGGGAAGTGGGAGGTGAGAGGTGCGAAAGGGCACGATCCGGGGACTGTAGTTTCGAGACGATGCTCGGCCGAAATAACCGACGGGGACAGGTCTGAAGACCTGTCCGTACGGTCTTGGCGACGCTTGGAGGGGACGTGACGGACATTACGCACCGGACGGTTGAGACGAATGGGATACGGCTGCACATCGCGGAGGCGGGGGAGGGGCCGCTAGTGCTGTTGCTGCACGGGTGGCCGGAGCTGTGGTACTCGTGGCGGCACCAGATGCCGGCGCTGGCGGCGGCGGGGTACCACGCGGTGGCGCCGGATGTGCGCGGGTACGGCCAGAGCGACTGCCCGCAGCCGATCGAGGCTTACAGCATGAAGACGCTGGTGGCGGATTACCTGGGGCTGCTGGACGCGCTGGGTGAGCAGACAGCGGTGGTGGTCGGGCACGACTGGGGCGCGCCGATGGCGTGGAACAGCGCGGCGCTGCACCCGGAGCGGTATCGGGCGGTGGTGGGGATGAGCGTGCCGCACCTGGCGCGCGCGCCGATGGCACCGACCTCGATGCTGAAGGCGGTGTTCCAGGACAACTGGTTCTACATCCTGTACTTCCAGGAGCCGGGGGTGGCGGAGGCCGAATTCGAGGCGGACGTGGCGAAGACGATGCGGATGATCCTCGCGGGGGCGGGGTCGTTCGACGCGGCGGCGGCCTCGATGGGACAGAAGAAGAAGGGCGACAGGTTCTTGACGGGGCTGAGCGCGCCGGAGACGTTGCCGGACTGGCTGACGGAGGAGGACGTCGCGTACTTCGTGTCGCAGTTCAAGAAGACGGGGTTCCGGGGCGGGCTGAACCGCTACCGGAACATGGACCGCGACTGGGAAGAGCTGCCGGAGCTGGGGGAGACGAAGATCGCGCAGCCGGCGCTGTTCATCACAGGCGAATACGACCCGGTGAAGACGTTCGCGCCGGCGGAGGCGATGCAGGCGTTTGTGCCGGGGCTGAAGCGCACGATCGAGATCGCGGGGGCGGGGCACTGGGTGCAACAGGAGAAGGCGGCGGAGGTGAACGAGGCGCTGGTGGGGTTCCTGGGAGCATTGTGAGCGCTGGAAGCGAGAGGCGGGAGACGAGAAGCGGGAAACGGGAGACGGTCGGAGGAGCGAACATGGGGACTGAGATTGCGCACCGGACGGTGGAGACGAACGGGATACGGCTGCATATCGCGGAGGCGGGAGCGGGGCCGTTGGTGCTGTTCCTGCACGGGTGGCCGGAGTCGTGGTACTCGTGGCGGCACCAGCTGCCGGCGGTGGCGGAGGCGGGGTACCACGCGGTGGCGCCGGACGTGCGCGGGTACGGAGACAGCGACAAGCCCGCAGCGATCGAGGCGTACAGCATGCGGACGATGGTCGCGGACTACGTCGGGCTGCTGGACGCGCTCGGCGAGCGGACGGCGGTGGTCGTCGGGCACGACTGGGGCGCGCCGATGGCGTATCACTGCGCGCTGCTGGCACCGCAGCGGTTCCGGGCGGTTGTGGGGATGAGCGTGCCGTGGACGGGACGGCCTGCGGCGCCACCTCTGGAGACGCTCGCACAGATCTTCAAGGACTCGTTCTTCTATATCGACTACTTCCAGCAGGTGGGGGTGGCGGAGAAGGAGCTGGAGGCGGACGTGCGGCGGTCGATGAAGCTGATCCTGTACGGGGCATCAGGCGACGCGCCGCCGGCACCGGGGTTCGCGGGGAAGCCGAAGGGCGCGGGACTGCTGGACGGGATGGCGGACCCGGCGACGCTGCCGGCGTGGCTGACGGAGGCGGACCTGGACTTCTACGCCGGGGAGTTCGCGAAGAGCGGGTTCAGGGGGCCGATCAACCGGTACCGAAACATGGACCGGGACTGGCATGAGCTGCCGCAGCTTGCGGGCGCGCACATCAAGCAGCCGTGCCTGTTCGTGGCGGGCGAGAAGGACGGCGTGATCGCCATGAACCCGCAGGGGATCGAGACGATGAAGGCGAACTGCGACGACCTGCGCGGGGTGGTGCTGATCCCCGGGGCGGGGCACTGGACGCAGCAGGAGCGGCCGGCGGAGACGACTGCGGCGCTGGTGGAGTTCTTGAAGGGGCTGTAGTGGCGACATCGACCGGAGGTTGAGTCGCGTCGCGGCCGGAGATAGTCAGTTGAGTTGAGCGCTGTACCGGTCCGAGCAAGACCCTTCGCTTTGCTCAGGGTGACAGATACTCAAACTCGACGACCTGTACACGAAGAAGCCGTTCGCTAGCCGGACGAGGGCCGACACCGAATGGAGGTACTTGATGCGGATTGGACTGATGCACGGGGACGTGGGGGGCTTCACGGTCGAGGAGCAGATCCAGCAGATCGTGGATGAGGAGAAGGATGGGTTCCCGTGCGCGTGGTTCGGGCAGATCTTCGGCGGGGATTCTCTGACCCTCATCGCGCTGGCGGGGCAGCGGACGAAGACGATCCAGATCGGGACGGGCGTAATCCCGACGTACACGCGGCACCCGTACGCGATGGCGCAGCAAGCGATGACGGTGCAGGCGGCGTTAGACGGCCGGTTCGTGCTGGGGATCGGGCCTTCGCACCAGATGGTGGTCGAGCGCCTGTGGGGGCTATCGTACGAGAAGCCGGCGCGGCACATGAAGGAGTACCTCCAGGTGCTGCTGCCGCTCATACGCGAGGGGCAGGTGCGGTTTTCGGGGGAGGTGTACAAGGTGACGGCACAGGTCACGGTGGAGGGCATGAAGCCGCTGCCGGTGATCATCTCGGCGCTGGCGCCGATGATGCTGAAGCTCGCCGGTTCCATGGCGGACGGCACCGCGACCTGGATGACGGGGCTGAAGACGGTGGAGACGCACATCGTGCCGTCCATCACATCGGCGGCGGCAGAGGCGGGGCGGCCAGCGCCGCGCATCGTCGTGGGGCTCCCGGTCTGCGTGACGGATGATGTGGAGGCGGGACGCGAGGCCGCGGCGAAAGCGTTCGCGATGTACGGCGGGCTGCCGAACTACCGGCGGATGCTGGACAAGGAAGGTGCGGCGGGGCCGGCTGACGTGGCGATCATGGGGAACGAGGCGCAGGTGGAGACGCAGATCCGGGCGCTGGCAAGCACCGGCGCGACCGACATGGTGGCGCCGATCTTCCCGACGGGTCCGAACGCGCGCGAGTCGTTTGCGCGGACGCGCGCGCTGCTCCAGTCTTTGAACGGCTAGGTGTAATGGTACCGTATGTGGTACTATCCTCGGGGCGGCGCCCTGCCGGATGACTCAGATCGAGAAGCTGGTTGAGCGGCTGGGGCGCGCGAGCGGCCAATCGGCCTTCGAGGATGTCGAGCGGTTGTTGGAGCACCACGGGTGGCGTCTGGCGAGGCAGCGAGGCAGTCACGTCGCATTCCTGAAGACAGGCGAGCGCCCCCTGTATATTCCGCTCGTTGGCGGGCGACGGGTCAAGAGGGTCTACGTTGTGGACGTGCTGAAGCGGCTCGGTTTGTGGAGGGCTGATGGGTAAGAGAAGACCGCTCTCCTACTACCTGAAGCTGCAATATGGGTTCCGCGTGCGGGTGCCCGCGGAAGGCGGCTACTTTGTCGACTTTCCGGACTTGCCTGGCGCGATGACGGACTCAGACACGATCGAAGGCCTGCCGCCGATGATCGAGGAGGTCCGGACGCTGTGGATGGAGACGGCGTACGAACACGGGCGGGACATCCCGCTTCCGACTATCTGGAACTACGACGAAGAGTACAGCGGGCGGTTCAACTTGCGGCTTCCACCATCGCTGCATCAGGTGCTCGCCGAGGGGGCGGAATCGGAGGGCGTAAGTCTGAACCAATACGTTGTGGCGCTGCTGTCGCGAGGGGATGCGCAGGCGCGCATCGAGAAACGCCTGAGCGCTCTTGAGGCTGCGATCGCCGGGACGCGCGCGGGGAGTGCGATGGTGGCGGAGGAGAAGGCGGCTTACGATGCGAGGCCCCGGCCCACGCGATCGCGGAAGAAGGCGTCGGGCAAGAAGACCGCAGGACGGAGGCGGACGACATGACGACGGCCATCACGAACGCGACGCTGATCGACGGGACGGGGGCGGACCCGGTGCCGAACGCGACGGTGCTCATCGAAGGAGAGCGCATCACGGGGGCAGGAGCAAACGCTTCGCTGCCATCAGACGCAGACGTGATCGACGCGGGCGGACGGACGGTGATGCCGGGGATGATCGACTGCCACGTGCACCTGTGGGGACGGGTGACGCACCTGCAGGAGCGGCTGCTGACGCCGCCGACGCTGAACGCCTTCTACGCGATGCGGAACGCGCAGCGGACGCTGGACGCGGGGGTCACGTCCGTGCGGGACGCGTCAGGATCGCCGATGGGGCTGAAGATGGCGATCGAGCGGGGGCTAATCCCGGGGCCGCGGATGCGGCTCTCGGTGAGCGCGCTGTCACAAACGGGCGGGCACGGAGACGGCACGATGCCGTCGGGTGCGGACCCGGGCGGGATCGCCGACGGGCGCGGCCCGGAGTGGCCGGGCAGGGTGGTGGAGGGGCCGGAGGGGGTGCGGCTGGCGGTGCGGAAGCTGCTGCGGGCGGGCGCGGACTTCATCAAGCTGTGCTCGACGGGCGGGGTGCTTTCGCCGACGGACGAGCCCGGGCACACGCAGTTCACGCCGGACGAGATCGCGGTGATGGTGTACGAGGCGAAGACGCAGGGGAAGACGTGCATGTCGCACGCGCAGGGGACGCAGGGGATCCTGAACGCGGTGCTGGCGGGCGTAGAGTCGATCGAGCACGGCATCTACGTCGACGATCGGTGCATCGACGAGATGAAGGCGCGCGGGACGTACCTAGTGCCGACGCTAGTGGCGCCGGTGTGGGTGCTGCGACACGCGGAGCGGATGCCGGGCGCGATCCTGCCGCAGTCGGTGCGGAAGACGAAGGAAGTGATGGAGGACCACAAGCGCAACATCGGCGAGGCGATCCGGGCGGGGGTGAAGGTGGCGATGGGGACCGACAGCGGGGTGGGGCACCATGGATCGAACGCGGAGGAGTTGCAGCTGATGGTGGAAGCGGGGATGACGCCGATGCAGGCGATCGTGGCGACGACGAGGACGGCGAGCGAGTGTATCCACATGGCGAACGACATCGGGACGATCGCGCCGGGGAAGTACGCCGATCTGCTGGTGGTGGACGGGGACCCACTGGCGGACATCACCGTACTGCAGGACAAGGCGCGACTGGCGCTGATCATGCAGGGCGGGCGAGCCCACAAGAACACGATGTAGTCGTTGGCGGTTGGGCGTTAGGGGCTCCTGGTCGCTGGTTGGTGGGTGCTGTAAAGCCGGTTGGCCGACCGGGCGCGAAAAGAGCCTCCTCCCCTCGAGCAGCTTGCAGGAGCGTATAGACGGGGCGGGCGCACATTACTAGCGCGCGGCGTCTTACTCCTGCTTTACGAAATGAGGACATTCGGTTCACACCGGGCGCGTAGGATGCGACTACAGGGGGAGCCACCCGACGAGAGGACGCGCCGTGGTTGGCCAACCGTTCGAGCAACATCACCATGCCGGATCCATCCCCAGGCGGGCGGTCCGTACGCCCGCGACGGACGTCGCCATACCGCCGGCCGAATGGCTACGGCGGGGCATGATCGCGGTCGTCCTGGCAGCGTGCGTCGGGTTTGCGGCGACGCTGGGTGCGGCGTTCGCTTTCGACGATCACCCGAGCGGCTGCGCTGCGCCCGACGGCAGCGCCTCCTGCTGCCGGCTGCTGGCGCAAGACGAGTTCGCGGCGCGGCGGTGCGAGGAGGCGCGCTAACAGCAGAGCGTGATGGGACAAGGGAAAGAGGCGGCGCCCGAGTGGCGCCGCCTCTTCGATTTTCGTCCGGGGCCCGGACTACTCGTAGCGGAGGGCGTCCGCGACGGGGACCCGGGCGGCGCTGCGGCTGGGCAGCCAGGTCATCAGGAGCGAGAACGCGAAGGCGACGGCGGTGAATGCGATCACTTCCGTCCAGGGCATCACGAACTGGATGCCCTCATCGGCGAACTGGCCTGTGGTGAAGAGGTTACGCGCGACGATGACGCCGCCAACCACACCGGAGAGGATGCCCATCAGCGCGATGAAGCTGGACTCCAGGACGAAGGTGAGGGCGACCGTGCCGCTCTGGTATCCGATGGCCCGCAGCATGCCGATCTGCTGGCGGCGCTCGACGACGGAGCGGAAGGCGATGACGCCAAGTGCGGTGATGCCGACGAACAGGCCGAGGGCCATGAAGCCCTGGAACATGCGGGTGAAGGCGCGGTCCTGCGCGGCCGAGTCGTTGATCAGCTTGCGGATGGAGTCGGCCTGGACACCCTGGGTGCTGAGGGCCGCCTCGATCTCGCGGGCCGCGGTCTTCGGGGTGACGCCGTCCTGCAGACGGATGTAAGTGCGCTGGTAGTCGGGTGCGCCGAAGACTCGCGTGTAGGGCGTCTCGTTGACGTACACGCCGGCGCCGACCTCGGCATTGAGCTTGCTGGCGAGGACGCCGATGACGGTGACGGTCTCGCGCGCATCGGTGACGGGGTTGCGGACGATCACGTCGAAGGGCTCGAACTGGCCGTCGCTGACCTTCGGGCTGAAGGTCATGCCGTACGGGCCCCAGTCGTTGCTGTCGACCAAGGCGAGGTTGGTGCCGGTGCGGACCGCATTGAAGACGGCGCCGTCATCGGCGTACCCCTTCGCGCGGGCCTCGAGCTTGCTCTCGGACAGGGACAGGAAGTCCGGGGCGGCGGCGATCACGGGGTAGGTGTGCCATTCGAGGTTCTTCGCTGAGGCGATCCGGACCTGCTGCTCACCAGTGAAGGTGGTGACGCGGCCGGCATCGACGATCTGATCCGCGACCGGGGCGCCGGCGTCGCGGAGGGCGGCCGGCACATCGGGCACGGGGTTGTTGCGGTTGGCGGTGGCGACGACGTCCCAGCCGCCATCGCCGTCCTGGCCGGTCTGCATGGCGGTGAAGTTCGCATTGACCGCGCTGAAGGTCACGATGGAGAAGACGATCAGCGAGAACATGGCGATGGTCATGCCGGTGCGGAAGCGGCTGGACAGCGGGTAGGCGACGCCCATCTTGAGTGCGGGCGCCAGGTGCGGGAAGCGGACGGCGGCGTATGCGGTAGCTGCGACCAGACCGAGCAGACCCGCGAACAGGTACATGAGCTGCCCCACGCCGTCGCCCGTGTCGCCGAGGACAACGCCGACGGCGACGCTGGCGACGGTGGCGGCGCCGGTGAGCGCGGGGACCGCGTAGCGGGCACCAGTGCGGCGCTGGAAAAGCGTGGTGAGCAGGCGGGCGTTGAAGACGATGATCAGCGTGAAGGCGATCACGACCATGACGCCGGACAAGGGGAACATCTCGATATCGCCCTTGAGCTCCGCGCCGAGGACTTTCTCGGCGATATTGAAGGGGAGGAGCCAGTAGGCGGCGAGGTAGGCGCCGAGCACGGTCCAGGTGAAGCGGCCGTTGAGGCGGTAGTAGGCGGCGAGCATGGCCAGGCACAGCGGGATGATCGAGAAGCCGAACGCGGCCAGGAACTCGCTGCCGCTGCCGCCACCGCCGGCACCCAGGATGGCGAGCACCCCGACAGCGATGCCAACCGGGGCAAGGATCCAGGCCCACGCGAGGCCGAAGCCCTTGCGGAAGAGGAACCAGACGCCAAGCGGGGGGACGATCATCGACGGGATGCCGATGGCCACCCACTTCCAGCTGGTCTTGCGGCGGGGCTGGCGCTTGCCGTCTTCCTCGATGCCGCGGATGGCGGAGACGATGTTGACGGCGCTGACCTTCATCGAAGCGATGACCACGGTGAGGAAAGTGAGCGAAACGCCGAGGCAGTAGCTGATGATGAGCGAGCGCGCCGTGACGTGCGCAGTGAGGAACTCGAAGTCCTCGCCGCCGGACATGCGCAGGAAGCCGATCACGAGACCGATCGCGGCAGCGACGCCGAACGCGGCGCCCACAGCCCCGGCGATGATGTTGTAGGCCATGCCTTCGGAGACGAAGGACTGGACCAGGTTGGAACGCTGGGCGCCGACCGCGCGGGCCATGCCCATCTCGGCTTTCCGCTCGGCGGCGAGCATCACGAAGATCATGAAGATGAGCATGACGCCGGCGGCGATGGAGAAGAGGCCGAGGATGAGGAAAAAGGTCGTGAACATGTTGCCGAACTGCTCGGCCTCATCAATCGAGTCCTGCTTCACGGCGTCGATCTTGATCTCGCGGCCGTCGACACCGAGTGCGGCGCGGCCTTCCTGGCCCTGGACGTAGGGCTCGAGACGGGCGGCGGCTTCGGCCGAGCGGCCCACGCTTGAGCGGACATCGCCCTTGAGGGCGACGGTGATCACGTTTACCTGGCCGGGGTGGCCGGTGAGCGTTTGGACGGACGAAAGCAGCATGGCGCCGCTGCCGTTGCCGGCGCTGTCGAAGTTGCCGCGATCGCCCGCGGCGAACTCGTCTTTCACGATGCCGGCGACGGTGACCTGGGCGGAGGCACCATTCACGAAGACGGTGAGGGTGTCGCCGACGCTCGCGTCGAGCTCGTCGGCGGCCTTCTTGCCCAGCAGGATGTCGTGCTCGCCGAGCGACGCGAGATCGGCTGCGCCGCCGCCGACTAGGCGCAGGCCGCCGAGGCGGCCGAGGCGCTGCGGGTCAATTCCGGAGAGCATGATGGACGGCTCGGAGAGCCTGGTGCGCTGGTTGACGACCGGCGCGGGCTCCTGGAGGAAGGGGAGGAAGCCATCGATATCGGGATCGTCCGCGAACTTCGTCTCGAGCGTCGAGAGGGCGTTTTGCGAGACGTAGACCGAGTCCGAGGCCTGGTTGGCGTCTTCACCCTGGAAGTTGACCGAGAGGTCGGACCGTTGCAGGACGTCGTACGCAACCTTTGTGATGGAGTAGTCGATGGTGTCGCCTGTGGTGAACGAGGCGGTCGTGATCAATGTGGCGAGCATGAGACCGACGACGACGAGGCCAGTCTGCAGGCCGCGGCGGGGAAGGTTGCGGAGGCCCATCTTGAACATCGTTCGGTTGGTGAAGAAGATGAACCCCACACCGGCCACGGCCACTGCGAAGATGGCCACGAGGGCGTACATGATGGCGTCCATGGGGATGCCGAATAGCTCCTTCATGCCGCACGCTCCTCGCTGACGATGAGGCCGTCGCTCATGTGGACCGTGCGGTGGCAGCGCCTGCCGACACCGGGGTCGTGGGTGACGATGACAAAGGTCTGGTGGTTGTCGCGATTCAGGGTCTCCATCAGCGTCATGACGTCGTCGGCGGTCTTCGAATCGAGGGCGCCGGTGGGCTCGTCGGCCCAGATAATCGCCGGATTGTTGACGAGCGAGCGGGCAATGGTGACGCGCTGGCGCTGGCCTCCCGAAAGCTGAGCGGGGCGGCTGTCCGCCTTGTCGGCGAGGCCGACACGCTCGAGGGCGGCGATGGCCTTGCGGCGGGCATCGCCGGCGTTCACGCCAGAGACGACGAGCGGGAGCTCGACGTTCTCGACGGCGGAGAGCACTGGCAGCAGGTTGTAGGTCTGGAAGATGAAGCCCATGTTCTGGGCGCGGTAGGAGGTCTTCTGCCTGTCGTTCAGGGTCGCCAGGTCGGTGCCGGCGATGCTGACGGTGCCGGCGTCGATCACATCGAGGCCGGACATGCAGTTGAGCAGGGTGGTCTTACCACAGCCCGACGCGCCCATGATTGCGACCGTCTCGCCGCGCTGGACCTGGAGTGACACACCGCGGAGGGCCTGCACCTCGACGCCACCGCTGCTGTAGGTCTTCACGACGCTGTCGAGATCGATGATGGAGCCGGCGGCTTCGGCCACGCGGGTCGCCTCGAGGACGACGGTGCGAGCGCGGGCCTGGTCCTTTCTGAGTGAGAATGCGAGTGCCATATCTTCAAACGCTCCTTTGATGTGGCTGTGGTTTCGGTGTCCTTCCCCATCTGCGGCCCGCGCTCCGCGCGTGTGGTGTGCGGTCACGGGGCGTCCTCGATGCCTCTGTTCGCGGCGGCGCGGATCGCATCCGTGAGCACGCGGTCGATCTGGTGCTTGGCGACGAAGTCGACGGCCCCGGCAGCTCGAGCCCGGTCGCGGGTATCGAGGTCGTCGTGCAGGCTGAGCATGACGACGGCGGGTGCGGGCGCGAGTCCGGCGAGGTGGCTGGTGGCGGTGATGCCGTCCATGACGGGCATCTCGACATCCATGAGGACGACATCGGGGCGGGTGCGGGCTGCGGCCTCGAGAGCGCTGCCTCCGTCGGCCGCCTCGGCGACGACGTCGAGGTCAGGCTCCAGACCCAGGCGCATGCGAAGGCCACGGCGGATGCTGGGCTGGTCGTCCACGAGAAGGATGCGGATGGGCCTATTCATCACGTTGTCAGTTTCTGCCCTGGAGGGCCGGGTTGAATCGCGCGGAGGGCGGGGGCGGGGGGTGACCTGCGGCCTACCAGCCTCCTCCGCCGATCGGCGGACGTGACGGAAGACCCGGCGTCGGACGACGCCGGGTCTTCGTGCGGGGTTGGGGAAGGCGGATGTGTGATCACGCGGCACGCGGCTGGCTGGCGGCGGCGGCCGGGCGCAGCCGGGTGAGCGTGAACGAGCGGCTGACAGGGCGGAGACGCACCTCGAGGCCACACTGGAGGCAGGCCATCGTCAGCCCCTCACGGTCCGAGCGATCTGGCATGAGGTCGCCGCCGCAGCGACGGCAGCCCTTGAGTCGCATTCTCATCTCGGTCTCCTCTTTATGTGGCGGCCGGGCCTCGCGCCCGGCTCTCTGAGGAGATTCTCGCGCGAAGCCGGCCGCGGGGCATCGCACGGAGGGGGGATTGCGGGCTGTGGCGATCGGCGCAGGCGGTCCTCCGCCAAAAGGCGGAGGCGGGATTGGGGGGGCAAGGCGACAATTCGAGGACGGAGGAATCGATATGGGTTCTGCTACGATGTTGGCCGAGAACATAGCGGCGATCGCGCCGACGCGCAGCCGCAACCAGAGGCTCACGACCATGCCCATCCGGATCATCATCGCGGACGACCACAGCGTGGTGCGACAGGGGCTGCGCATGTTCCTGGGGCTGGACGACGAGCTGGAGGTGGTGGGGGAAGCGGCGGACGGCGCGGAGGCGGTGAAGCTGGCGCATGAACTGAAGCCAGACGTGGTGCTTATGGACATGCTGATGCCGGTGATGGACGGGATCGCTGCCACGGCCAAGATCCGGGCCGAACTGCCGGACACCGAGGTCATCGCGCTGACCAGCGTGCTGGAAGATAACGCCGTGGTCGGGGCGGTGAAGGCGGGAGCGATCGGCTACCTGCTGAAGGACACCCAGGCCGACGAACTGCGGCGGGCGATTAAAGCGGCGGCGGCGGGGCAGGTGCAGCTTTCGCCGCAGGCGGCGGCGCGGCTGGTGCGGGAGGTGCGGGCGCCTGATAGCCCGCAACAGCTGACGGAGCGTGAGATCGACGTGCTGCGGCTGCTTGCTGGAGGAAAGGCCAACAAGGAGATTGCGCGGGCGCTGACGATCGGTGAGAAGACCGTGAAGACGCATGTCAGCAACATCCTGATGAAGCTGGGCGTGCAAAGCCGAACGCAGGCGGCGCTGTACGCCGCGCAGATCGGGCTGGCGCCGCTCGAGACGGCCTAGTACCGCGGTGCGCCTCTTTCCGGACAGGCTCGGCCCGAAGCTCAACCTCTTACTGGTGGGGTCTGTCGTGCTGCTTGGCGTGGCGATGGCCGCGCTGATCTTCTTTGGCTTCGAGCGCACCCAGAGCGAAGCCACTCGCAGCAGCCGCGAGGGACTCGAGGTCGAGGGGAAGCGGAACCTGGGCACGATGACGCAGGTGCAGGCTGCGTTCGGCCAGTCGCAGATGGAGACGACGGCGGGTTTCGCGCAGCAGGCGGCGCGCTACGTGGTGGACCGATCGGCCGCAGCGCCCGGGGAACCGTTCGACACCAGCCGGCTGGCCACGCTTCCAAGCGGGATCAGGTACGACGCGACGACGGGCCGGCGTTCGGATTTGCTCATCCCGGCCGGCGCGACCCTGGATGACGCCGCGCTACGCACCATCACGGAGTCGGGGGCGCTGGACGAGCTGTTCCCGATCTTGCTCCAGGGCTACAGCAGCGAATCGCGCAGCGCGGACTACGACGCCATCCAGATCTACTACCAGACGGTGCACAACGTGACGCGCGTGTACCCGCCGGTTGTGGATGTGGCGGCGCTCCCGGCGGTGGGCGCGGACCAGGTCCTTGCCGAGACGATGAAGTACGGGCCGGATGCGAACCCGGAACGGAAGACGATGTGGACGGCGCCGTATGACGATTCTCTTGGCAGAGGGCTGGTGATCACGGCCTACGTGCCGGTGTACCAGGGCAACGAGTACCTGGGGGTGATCGGCGTCGACCTGTCGCTAGAACGGCTCGTAGACCAGGTCGAGCAGGTGCGCCCGACGGCCAGCGGCTTCGCCTTCTACATCGATACGGAAGGCAACCTCCTGCCGACAGCCGAGGCGCTAATCGTGCGGGCCGAGATCGACGACCCGCACAACGCCGAGTTTGCGGAGGTCACAGCGGCGATGAAGGCGGGCCGCGCGGACGTCTTGCAGGCGGAGATCGACGGACGGGAGATGTTCGTCGCGTTCACGCCGATGCGGGGCATCGGGGGAACGTTCGCGCTGGCGGCTCCCGTCGACGAGATCACGCAGCAGGCGGCGGAGGTGGAGGCCAGCATCGACGAGGGCGGGCGCCGGACGCTGGTCTTCGCGCTGGCGGCGATGGCGGGCGTCTTCGTGGTGGGGCTGGCGGCGGCAACCTGGCTGAACAGGAAGCTGGTACTGGATCCGGTTTCGGAGATCGTGCGCGGCACGCGCGCGCTGGCGGCGGGCGACCTGGGCGCGTCCATCCCGGTGCGATCCGACGACGAGCTGGGGGTGCTGGCACAGTCATTCAACACGATGTCGGGTGTTCTGCGGGAGCGGACGGATGCGCTGCGCGACTCGGAAGCGGAGTTGAGTGCGCTGTTCGCGGCGATGACGGATGTGGTCGCGGTGGTGGACCGCAGCGGGCGGTTCCTGAACATCGCGCCGACGAGCCAGGCCGAGTACCTGGCTCCCACGCACATGCTGGCCGGCCGGACGGTGTACGAGGTGTACCCGCCAGAGGACGCGGAGCACCTGATGCGGCCGGTGCTGCGCGCGCTCGAGACCGGACGGCCGCAGAACATCGAGTACCGGACGATGTTCGGCGAGGAGGAACGCTGGTTCGCGGCGTCGATCTCGCCGCGATCGGCGGACGACGTGGTCGTTGTGTCGCGCGACATCACGGAGCGGCGCGAACAGGAGAAGGAGCTTCGGGAACGGGAGGAGCAGTACCGGAGCACGTTCGAATCGGCGAACGACGGGCTCATTATCACGAGGCTGGAGGACGGAGGCATCGCGGACGTGAACCCGGCCATGTGCGAGATGCACGGGTACACGAAGGAGGAATTCCTGACGCTGCACCCGACGCGGTTCATCCACCCGGACGACCACTACCTGTTCGTCGAGTACATCGCGACGGTGGCGGAGGGCGGCGAGTACCGGTGCCGGGCCAGGGACATCCGCAAGGATGGATCGATGTTTCACGTGGAGGTACTGGGCACGCCGGTGACGTACAACGGGCGGCGCCACATCCTGGGCGTGGTGCGCGATATGACCGCGCAGGTGGAGGCGGAACAGATCCTGGAGCGCCGGGTCGAGGAGCGCACGGGCGAGCTATCGGCGCTGTTGCAGGTTTCGAGCGCGGTGGCCTCGACGCTGGACGCGACACGCGTTGCGCGGGTGATCCTCGACGAGCTGGCGGAGGTTGCGCAATACGATGCAGCGACCCTGGCCGTGAGGGAGGGCGACTACATGGTCATCCTCGACTCGTGGGGGCCGAACGCGGACGAGGTGGTGAACGGGCCAACCGCGCGATACCCGGCAAGCGCGGTCCCGCGAGACTTCTGGTCGATGATGGGGAACGGGCGGCCCGTCATCATCGGAGACATCCGAGACGAATCGGTCGACGCCCGCGCCTTCCGCAAGACGTACAGGGAGTACCTGGAGTTGCGGTCGTTCCGGACGATCCGGTCGTGGATGGCGGTACCTCTCCTTCGACAGGGGCAGGTAGTGGGGGTCCTGACGGCCTCGCACGACGAGCCGCACCGGTTCTCGTCGGAGAAGGCCGACCTGCTGGTGGCGGCCGCGAGCCAGGCGGCGGTGGCGATCGAAAACGCGCGGCTGTTCGAGCAGACGGAGGAGCGGACGCGTGAACTCTCGACGCTGCTGGACGTGTCGACGAACATCGCGTCGAAGCTGACGACGGACGCGATCGTCGACGTGATCCTGGAGGAGCTGCGGGCGTTGCTGGATGCGACAGGCGCATCCGTGACGACGCTGGAGGGTCACCGAGCGCTGCACCTTGGCTCCAGCAATCCCGATATCCACGCGCTGGTGGGCAGAGGCACGACGTTCTCGATGCGGCGATTCGGGGCGATCTGGGAGAAGCTGGAGCGGCAGGAGCCGGTGCTTATCGCCGATGTGCGCGGCGAAGGGGCGCTGGCCGAAGCCTACCGGAGAGCGGTCGGGCCGGAGATCGACGGGATCTATCGCGAGGTCCGATCGTGGATGTGCCTGCCGCTTTCCTACCAGAGGCGACTCATCGGCTTAATGTTCGTGACCCACCGGAACCCGGGTGTCTTTGAAGAACGAGACGTAGAACTGGCGCGGGTGGTTGCGAACCAGGCGGCGGTCGCCATCGAGAACGCGCGGTTGTTCGAGGAGACGGAAGAGCGGACGCGCGAGCTGACCACGCTGCTGGACGCCTCGACGACGGTGGCGTCGACCATCGAGCTGCAGCCGCTGCTGCAACTGATCCTGGACCAGGTGCGGACCGTCGCCGAGTACGATCGCGCGGCCGTGCTCATCCTGGATGACGAGAAAGAGGCGCTGCGGGTCATTGCCACGAAGCGGAGTGGGGGTGAGGTCGCACCCGGGGCGCCGACGGAAACGAGGTTCCCGGTCGCTGAGGCGCAGGAGTTCTGGGTCGAGTTCGACGCGGGCCGGCCGGTCATCATCGAGGACGCGCGAGATGAGACACTGTTCGCCCGGGTGTACAGGCGGTCAGCGGCGCCAAAGACGGATCCGAACCTGTCGCAGGTACGGTCGTGGATGGCCGTGCCGCTGACCCTGCAGGATCGGGTCATCGGGATCATCGCGCTCACGAGCAACAAAATCGGGATCTACAGCGAACGGCAGGCGAGCCTGACGATGGCGATCGCAACGCAGGCGGCGGCGGCTATCGAGAACGCGCGGTTGTTCGAGCAGACGCAGGAGCGGACAGGTGAACTTTCGACGCTGCTGGAAGTCTCCCGGAACGTCGCCTCGACGCTCGACCTGCGGCGCCTGCTGGACCTGACGCTGGAGCAGGTGCGCCACGTTGCGCCGTATGATGGCGCGAGCTTCCTGGTGCTTCACGGGGACATGCTGCGCATAGAGTCAGAGAGCCGGGAGCGCAGCACACTGGGCCTGGAGCTACCGACGGCGGGTTCGCTGCTGTGGGAGCGAGCCAGCCACGGCGATACCGTACTCATCGACGACGTGCGAGGGGACACGCCCGAGGCGGAGTCGTGGCGGCGGGCGGCGGGGCCGCTGCTGGACACGCGATACCAGCACGTGCGGAACTGGCTGGGCGTGCCGATCCTGCTGGGCGACCGGCCGCTGGGCCTGCTGGCGCTCTCCGCCCATCAAACCGGCGTCTTCAACCCACAACATGCGCGGCTAGCCCGCGCCGTCGCTGATCAAGCGGCCGTGGCGATCGAGAACGCCCGGCTGTACGAGGAGGCGGGGCGGCGCACGCGCGAGACAGAGGCGCTTTTGCGAGCCGACGCGGAGCTGTATCGCTCTCTGAGCCTGGACGACGTGTTCCAGGCGCTGTGCGACGTGGCGGTCGACGTGCTGGGGATGGACAAGTGCATGGTGACGACGATCGAAGACGAGACGGGGCGCTACACCACGCGTGCATCGCGAGGGCTTTCGAAGGAGTCGCTGGCGCGCATGACTGCGATCAGGGAGCGGACCCCGCGCGCGGCGCTGGCGAGGATGACAGCCCCGATCATCACGGAGGACGCTCGCACGGCGATCCCGGAGATGCGGGAGGTGTTCGAGGCGGAGGGGATCGTCTCGACAATGGACGTGCCGATCCGGATCGAAGGGAAGGTGCACGGCGACTTCGCGGTGGCGCGGACGCGCCGTCACGTGCCGACGAGCGATGAGCAGCGGCTGTTCCAGGCACTGGCGGACCGGGCATCGGTGGCGATCCAGAACGCGGCGCTGTACGAGCGGGCGCAGCAGGCGGCGTCGCTGGAGGAGCGGCAGCGGCTGGCACGGGAACTTCACGATTCGGTCTCGCAGGCGTTGTATGGCATCGCGCTGGGGGCACGGACGGCGCGGACGCAGTTGGACCGGGATCCGGCGCGCGCGGTGGAGCCGATCGAGTACGTGCTGTCCCTAGCGGAAGCGGGGCTGGCGGAGATGCGGGCGCTGATCTTCGAGCTGCGGCCGGAGTCTCTTCAGACAGAGGGGCTGGTGGCGGCGATCGAGAAGCAGGTGGCGTCGACGCGTGCGCGCTACGGCCTAGACGTGACGGCCGAGCTGGGGACGGAGCCCGATATTCGGCTGGACGTGAAAGAGGCGCTGTACCGGGTGGCGCAGGAGGCGCTGCACAACGTCGTGAAGCACGCGCACGCCAACCACGTACGCGTGGGGCTGGCAACGGCGAACGGACACGTGGCGCTGGAGGTGCGTGACGACGGCCGAGGATTCGACCCGGACGGCTCGTATCCCGGGCACGTGGGGTTGCACTCGATGCGGGAGCGGATCGAGAAGCTGCACGGGACGATCACGATCGAGAGCAGGCCCGGCGACGGGGCGAGCATCGAGGTGCGGGTGCCGGTGCACGGGGTCAGCGCGTAATCCACAGCCGCAGCGCGCGCGAGAAGGCGGCGTGCGGTGTCACATCGAACCAGAATCGGCGGGGCTCCGCCGAGAGCGAAGCGTTCCACTGCCGCAGCAGCGTGATGGAGGCGCTTGACCGGAGGGAACGCTCCGCTCCGGAGGACTCTGCTCCATCGCGCGGGGACTGAGGCGGGGGAGCCTGCGGAAGACCGCCTGCCGTCGATCGCGCCGGGGGAGGAGCGGGTGGCTCGACGGGCGCGATATCGCCGGCACCGGACGCGCCACCGATCGGAGTGAGGCCCTCGTTCTTTGGGATGGAGACTTCGGCCTTGAAGGTGGTGGTGTAGGTGGTGTTCGAGGCGGGGGTGGTGATGGTGTGCGTCATGGCACCGCCGCCGGACCAGGACTGGAAGGTCCAGGGCGCGGCCGTGATGGTCTGGGGCGACGACGTGCCGATGACGCGCTGCATGCCGACGACACTCGTAAAGGTGTACGGGGCCGTGAAAGGCTGGCCGTCGACGGTTACCTGGAGGCCGCTGCGCACCGTCGCGACCGTGATCTGGGAGGTGCGCGGAGAAACGTCGCGGAAGACCGTTTGGGTGAGTCCTCCCGAGTCCTGCACAGTCAGGTAGATCCTGTACCAGACGTTGGCTGCGGTCTCGCCTGTGTTCGGGACGACGAAGGAGCCGAAGGTCGCGCCGGTCGTGGCGGGGATGAAGGGGTGCGTATGGGTGTTGTGGTGGAAGTCGACCTGCCAGGTGAACCTGCTCGCGGCGAGGGCGCCGTCCTGCGCGTCGGTGCCGGTGCCGGCGTAGTTAATGGTGTCGCCCGCAGCGTAGGTGGCGCCGGACGCCGGTGAGGTGATGCTGGCGACGGGGGCGGTGTTCGCGGTGACGGTGAGCGTCGCGGGGTTGCTGGTGGCGCTGCCGGAGGTGTTGGTCGCTACGCAGCGGAACTGAGCGCCGTTGTCGCCGGAGACCGTGGAGGTGATGTTGTAGGTGGCCGAGGTGGCGCCGGCGATGTTCACGCCGTTGCGCTGCCACTGGTAGCTGAGCGGCGCGGCCGCCGTGGCGGCGCAGGTGAACGACGCTGGCTGCCCGGCGGTGACCGTGACGCTGGCCGGGTGCTGGGTGATGCTGGGCGCGAGGCTGGCCGTGTAGTCGATGCGTTTCACGGCGCCGCTGCCGCGGTAGAGGTAGTACAGGCTGCCATCGCCCGAGACCTGGAGGTCGACGGGGGCGCTGATGCCTGTGGCGAAGCCGGACGCCGCAGAGGTGGCGGGATCGAAGATGCGGATCCAGCCGGTGCAGTAGTCGGCGAAGAAGTACTTGCCGACGTAGCTGGCGGGGAACTGCACTGTGGGCGGGTTATAGAAGACGCCGCCGGTGATGGCGCAGCCCGTGGTGCTGGTGCCGCCGTGTCCGTACACGTGCAGCGGGCTGCGGTAGGCGGGGTTCGCCGTCGTGCCTTCGGTAGCGGGCCAGCCGTAGTTCGAGGCAGCAACGCCGTCGTTGATCTCCTCCCACGCGCTCTGTCCGACATCGTTGATGAACATGCGGCCGGTGCCGGGCTGGAAGTTGAACGTGAACGGATTGCGAAGGCCGAGGGCCCAGATGGCGCGGTTCTTGCCGGTGGTGGAACCGAAGAAGGGGTTGTCGGTGGGGATGGTGCCGTCCTTGTTGATGCGGAGCATCTTGCCGAGCAGGTTCGCGAACGACTGCGCGTTGGCACCGTTCGCGTTCTCGCCGACGGCGATATAGAGCTTGCCGTCGGGCCCGAAGTGAATCGCGCCGCCGTTGTGGTTTGTGGCGGTGCTGAGGTTATCGAGATCGAGGAGCACGAGCTCGGAGCCGGCGAGCACGACATCGCCGTTCGCGGTGAAGCGGCTGAGACGGTTGTGGACCGGTGATGACGAAGTGGTGTAGTACAAGTACACGAAGTTGTTGGAGGCGAACGCCGGGTCGAATGCGACGCCAAGGAGGCCACGCTCGCCGGAGGAGTTCACGGAGAGCGTGGTGAACGGTGTGCGTAGCAGCGCGCCGGCTTTGATGACGCGCAGGGCGCCTGTCTGTTCGGCGACGAAGAGCCGGCCATCGGGCGCGAAGGCCATGGCGGTGGGGCTGGACATGCCGGAGGCGACGGTGGTCTCGGCGAAGCCGGCCGGGAGGGTGGCGGCGGCCTCGATCGGCGGATCTTCGGCGACGACGCGCGGCGGCACCGCGGACAGCGCGATGAGCACGGCGATCGCGGTCGCAATGAGCCGGATGTCCGCCAGACGTGGTGTGCATGTATGACGGGCGTTGTTGCGCCGCACCGGTCCCCCATCCCCGCGTGACGATCGGCACACACGCGCACGGATCGGCAAAGGCAATGTGCGCTTGAGGCGATGTCGCTTGACCCTTCCTTAGCTATCGGCCGGAGGGGCTGGTTCTGTATTCGGGATGGGCAGCGGGGGAGGGGCGGCCCGTGCCGAATCTGGCGCGGGGTGCGTCCCGGACGGATTGTGCAGCGCTGTCGCATGCCGCGGCGGTTGTGTCCCTGCTGGGCGCAGCAGGCTGCGCCGCTACGGGCTGTGCGCGCTATCGCGTGCGGGGTCAGGTCGTGTCACTACAGGGCGAGGCAGTGCCTCGCCCCTACGGATCGTGGCGGGGTCACCACATGGTCTCGCGGGGGCGGATGGGCCTGGTGCTGCGGCGGGCGCGGGGGCGGTTAATGGCGAAGACTCGGACGAGGAGGGCGCCGGCGACGAAGCCGCCGATGTGGGCGAAGTAGGCGATGCCGCCACCGGTGTTCGCGACCTCGGGGCCGAGGGAGGCGAATCCCCACACGAGCTGGACGAGGAACCAGAGCCCGATCACGATAAACGCGGGGACGGGTAGCGGCAGGAAGAAGAGCGGCGGAAGGATGGCGACGACGAGGGCGCGCGGGAAGAGGACGATGTAGGCGCCCATGACGCCGGCCACGGCGCCGCTGGCGCCAACAGCAGCGCTGAGGCTGTCAACGTCGGTGAGGCCGTGGACCATCGCGGCGGCGATCCCCACGACGAGGTAGAAGACGGCGTAGAGCGCGTGGCCCATCGCGTCCTCGATGTTGTCGCCGAACACCCAGAGGAAGAGCATGTTGCCGAGAATGTGGAGCCAACCGAGATGAATGAACATCGCGGTGACGGGCGTCCAGGAGGCGTGGGGCTGGTCGGTGCAGGCGCGGTTGAAGGCGATGACGCCCCGGTCCCAGCCGACGGCATCGAAGGTGCAGGCTGGGACGTTGCCCCAGCGATCGATGAAGCCCTCGAGCTCGGTGCGGCCGGCCATGACCTGCTGGCCGTTGAGGTAGAGCTCGTAGAAGAAGACGAGGAAGTTCAGCAGGATGATGGCGTAGTTGACGTACGGAAAGGTGCGGGCGCGATTGTTGTCGCCGATGGGGATCATGCGGGCGCCTCGCCGAACGCATCGATGGGGAGAGCGCCGGCGGACTTGAGTTCGAGCGCGAGGCCGGCGACGAGATAGTAGACACGATCGGCGCGGGCGGCAACGAGCGCGTTCACCCGACCGAGCGCGTCGCGGAAGATGCGACCGAGCGGGTATGGCGGGACGAGGCCCATGCCCACTTCGTTGGTGACGATGGCGATCTCGCCTTCGAACGCGGCGATGCAGTCGAGCAGATGGGTGGCAGCGGCGGCGCAGGTCTCGACGGCGGCGGCGGCTTCGGATGGGGTCACGTTCTCGACGCCGGCGATCGACCGCAGGAGGATGTTCGAGACCCAGAGCGTGAGGCAATCGAGGATCACGAAGTCGCCGGTATGCGCGTGATCGCGGAGCGCGGCCACGACGTCGAGGGGGGCCTCGACTGTGCGCCAGTGGGCGGGCCGCGAGGCGCGATGTTCGGCGATGCGAGCGCGGACTTCATCGTCGGCCGGCTCCATGGTGGCGATGAAGAGAACGGGGCGATTGCTGGCGTGCCCGAGTCGCTCGGCGAGGGCGCTTTTGCCGCTGCGGGCGCCGCCGGTGAGAAGTGAGAGGCGGGGAGTGGGAGGTGAGAGGTGAGGGGTGGGGGATATCACTGGAGCACCCATGCGTCCACCCAGCCCCTGTTCGCGAAGGCGGCGATGAAGACGAAGAGGGCGGCTTCGGCCATCTCGACGGTGGCGCCGTACAGGTCGCCGGTCATGCCACCGGCAAGGCGAGTTGCTGTCATGCCGAAGAGTAGCGCGACGGCGATGGCGGCAGCCGCTGGGTAGAGGCCGCCGGGGCCGAGCAGGACGACACTGGCGGTGATGGCCGTGGCTCCTCCGATGACGGTGGCGGCGGGCCAGGCGTGGCTGCGAAACCCGGCGCCGACTCCTTCCCGGCGGCCATAGGGGAAGGCGGGGATGGCGACGAGCATCGCGAATCGAGCGAGGCAGGGGACGAGGAGGAGCGTCTCGACGCGGACGTTCGAGGGGAGGGCGGCGAGGCCCGCCCACTTGAGGGCGAGGACGCTGACGACGGCGACGATGGCGTAGGTCCCGGCGTGCACATCGCGCATGATCTCGAGACGGCGGGCGGGCGTGTGTCCGCCGAGCATGCCATCGGCGGCGTCGGCGAGACCATCGAGGTGGAGCGCGCCGGTGACCGCGGCGAGCGCCACGACGATGATCACGTCGGCGGAAGGATCAGGGAGGGCGCGGGCGGCCAGGCGGTCGATGGCGACGAGGATGGCACCGACGAGCAGGCCGACGCCGGGGAACCAGAGCTGAGACCGCGCAACGTCGTCGAGGGCGATGTCTTTGCGGCCGGGAACAGGGAGGCGCGTGAGGAAGGCGAGCGCGGGGAGTGGAGACATCAGGGCTCCGGCCGGCGTTCGCTGGCCGAGCGGGAGACTCCAGCGGCATCGAAGGTCGCCATCTCGCGCGGGAGACGGAGGGCGGCATCGAGGATGGTCATCGCGAGGGCGGCGCCGGTGCCTTCGCCGAGGCGGAGCCCGAGATCGAGCACGGGTGCCAATCCCAGGTGTTCGAGGGCGATACGGTGGCCGGGCTCGGCGCTGAGATGTGAGGCGAGCATGTACTCGACGCAGGCGGGGGCGAGCGCGGCGGCGATGAGGGCGGCGGCGGTGGTGGGGTAGCCATCGAGGACGACGATGGCGCCCGAGGCCGCGGCGCCGATCGCGACGCCGGCGAGGAATGCGATCTCACAGCCGCCGACTTTCGCGGCCACGTCGATGGGGTCGAGGGCGTCAGGCTCGTTCACGGCCAGGGCGCGTTCGATTGCGGCGATCTTTCCCGCGAAAGCGGGATCGTCGATGCCGGTGCCACGACCGGCCGTCGTACGAGGCGGCGTGCCGGTCAGGACGGCGGTGATCGCGGCGGCAGCGGTGGTGTTGCCGATGCCCATGTCGCCGAGGCCGATGGCGCGTGCGCCGCGGCCGCACTCGTCGCGGGCGAGAGCGATGCCGCGGGCAATGAGGGTCTCCGCTTCAGAGCGGGGCATGGCGGGGCCGAGGGTCATGTTGTCGGTGCCGGGACGGAGCTTCTCGGTGATCACCCCACCCCCCGGCCTCCTCCCCGTGGACGAGGAGGGGGATTCCTCGGTATCGCGGAGGACGCCGGCGTCGACGATGCGGACTTCGGCGGTTGCATGCGCGGCGAGGACGTTGACGGCGGCGCCACCAACGAGGAAGTTCTGGAGCATCTGCGCCGTGACATCGCGGGGGTAGGCGCTGACGCCGTCCGCGGCAACGCCGTGATCCGCCGCGGCCACCACGATGACTTTGCGGTCGAGGGCGGGCGCGGGCTCGCGGAGGACACCGGCGGCGAAGGCGTGCAGCTCCTCGAGACGGCCGAGGGCGCCGGCGGGCTTTGTGAGGCACGACTGCAGGGTACGCGCGGCGTCGCGCGATGCCTGGTCGGGGTCGCGGATGGCGGCGATGGTGGTGCGGATCAATCCTTCGGCATCGAACACGGGCGCTGTCACGGGCACCTCACCCCCTAACCCCCTCTCCACGTCGTGGAGAGGGGGAACACTCTTGACTCGATCTGGCGCGACATCCGGGCTGGAACATTTCGTGGACGGGAGTCCGTTACTGGCCTCGGTACCTCACCCC
>JACRBR010000232.1 GCA_016213125.1 Chloroflexota bacterium
AGGACTGAGGAATCAAGCGATGTTCGATCGACGACGATTACGATGGATCGCGCCGCTGCTGGCGGTGGGGCTGTGCCTGACGGGGTGCGGCAATGACACGGCCTCACCGCCGCAGTCCGGCAACGACAACGCCGCCGCCGCCGCGGAGAAGTCCAAGGACGCCGACAAACCTGAGCAGCCGAAGCCCGAGCAGCCCGCGACCGGCGACGAGAAGAAAGCCACGTCGGCGACGGGATCTACCGAAGCCCCATCGACCGGCGCCCACGGCGGAACCGGCGCCTCCGCCGACGCCAAGCTGGACTTCATGTCCATGCTCTTCGTCTTCATGCTGGCGACCTTCATCGGCATCGGCGTCATCCGCCGCGTCTCGCGCCTCCTGCACACGCCGCTGATGTCGCTGACCAACGCCATCTCGGCGATCGCCGTGGTCGGCTCGATCATGGTGACCGGCAGCACGCATTATCCCGGCTGGATCCGCTTCATGGGCGGCGTCGCCCTCTTCGCTTCCATGACCAACATCGTCAGCGGCTTCCTCATCACCGACCGGATGCTCAAAATGTTCAAGACGAGGGAGGCGGGCAAATGAACACCTCCACGCAACTGGCCTATCTGCTCTCCACGGCGCTGTTCATCTTTTCGCTCCACTGGCTCAGCGACCCGAAGACGGCGCGCAAGGGCGTCTTCGCCGGAGTGGGCGCGATGCTCGTTGCGGTGCTGGCCACCTGGTTCGGGCTTGAATCGGGCCATCACTGGGGCTGGATCATCATTGCGATCGCCGCGGGATGGATCGTCGGCGTGCCGCTTTCGCGCGTGTCGCTCACCGCGGTGCCGCAGCGAACGGCGCTGTCGCACGCGTTCGGCGGACTGGCCGCCGGACTCGTCGGCGCGGCCGAGTTCTACTACTGGCGCAGCCACGCGCCGGAGAACCTCACCGCGTTCCGCATGACCGCCGTCATCGCCGAGATCATCCTCGGCTTCCTCACGCTCACCGGCAGCCTCATGGCCGCCGGCAAGCTCATGGAGCTCAAGTGGCCGCCGCAGCGCCCCGTCACCTACAAGAATCAGAACCTCTATAACCTCGCGATTCTGGCGCTGGCGGTGCTGCTGGGCATCCTGCTGATCGTCAATCCGACGATGGGCGCGGGCGGGTTCCTCTTCCTCCTCGTGATCCTCATCGCGATGGCGTTCGGCGTGCTGCTCATCATCCCCATCGGCGGCGCCGACATGCCCACGGTCATCGCACTCTTGAACTCCTACGCCGGGCTGTCCGCCGTGGCGATGGGCTTCGTGCTGGACAACAAGCTGCTCATCACCGCCGGCGCGCTCGACGGCTCCAGCGGGTTGATCCTGGCGATCATCATGTGCAAGGCCATGAACCGCTCGTTCGCCAACGTGCTCTTCGGCGCGTTCGGGCAGGTGCAGCAGACTGCCGCCAGCGGCGAGCAGAAGGCGTACAAGGCTGAGTCGATCGAAGGCGCGGCGCAGATGATGGAGCAGGCGGGGCTGGTGGTCATCGTGCCGGGGTACGGCATGGCCGTAGCGCAGGCGCAGCACAAGGTGCGCGAGCTGTACGACCAGCTCAAGAAACGCGGCATCGCCTGCAAGTTCGCCATTCACCCGGTGGCGGGGCGCATGCCCGGACACATGAACGTGCTGCTGGCCGAGGCGGAGATTCCCTACGACGACCTGATCGAGATGGAAGCGATCAACCCGGACATGCCGCAGGCCGACGTCTGCCTCGTCATCGGCGCCAACGACGTGGTCAACCCATCCGCGCGCCACGCGGGCAGCCCGATCTCCGGCATGCCGATCATCGACGCGGACCGGGCCAAAACGGTGTTCGCCATCAAGCGCAGCAAGAATCCGGGCTTTGCCGGCATCGACAACGAGCTGTACTTCGGCGAGCACACGTTCATGCTGTTCGGCGACGCCAAGGCGGTCGTCGGCGATCTCGTCAAGCAGCTCGCGGGCGGCGGGATGCACTGATCCGCTTGAGGGAACCCCACGGGCGCGCGATGCATGGACGCGCCGTGTGAACGGGATCCTACTGCCGTCGGGTTGGATAGTTCGAGACGCACCAGCCCAGGAGATCAGCGTGCTGAGGGTCGTTGTTCAGGATACGAGCAAGATCGCGCAGCATGGTGGTTCTCTCCGCGTGCGTGTTCTCGGTTGCGATCTCAAGGAAGGCGATGCACGCCTTCAAGTGGGTGATGGAGCGGTTGAACTTCCCTTGATCCACGCAAAAGTGCGCCAGCGCTCTGGCCGCCAGCTCGTGGGGATCGTCGCCCATGCCGTAGTCAGCGCAGAACTCCCTGAGAGAGGCAAAGGCCCGCTTCGGATCGTCGCCGGCGGCGATGCAGATTTGCTCTTTGAAAACTCGAATCAGCACCCGGAGCCTGCTAGCCGAAAACCGTCTTCAAATCGTCCTCGATTTCCTTTTGGTGCGCCATGCCTTCGTGGAGCCGCTCCTCTTCCATGAGGTCGAGGTAGATGTTCAACTGGCTGCCATTCTTGCCGGTGTTCCAGGAGCGCGAGAAGTGATGGGCGGCTTCTGACATTTCCTTCGCGGATTTTCCGTCCGCGAGATCGAGTGCCTCCCGGATGGCTGAACACTGCTCAACCGTAAGCTGAGTGGGTCGTTGGGTCAGCGATGTCAACCGCCACTCGTCGTACGGACCGACCTTGCCAAGCGTTTTGGCGAGCAGTCGCTCTTGTTCGAGTTGCCGAATGAGCAAGTCCGCCCGATCGATTCCTGGACCCTGCGGCATGCGAACGATGGGCCAGTCGGACAGCAGCCCTTGATACTCGTCGAAGTAAATCAGGTGGGCGAGATAGAAGACCTTGTACAACCTGGTCATGCCCTTGAACTCGCCGCCCGCCTGGCGCACGATCTCAAGGATGATCTCTTTGGCTAATTCGCTGCTTTCGATCGGCATGGGACACCTAGTCATTGATTATAACACCTGACCCGATCACCGGCAACACCCCTGCGAACATTTGCTGCCAAACGGTTACTGTCCGATTATCCCTGTCCCGCCGTGCCCCGCTCCCATCCCTTAATCGTACCCTTTAAGGCTCGGCCATTCGCCGAAGCCGCGAGGGGCACGCATGAACGATCGCCAGGGTCCGCCCAGTCTGGCCGCGACGTTGGGGCGTCGGGGCGCGCTCGCTGTCACCCTGCTGTGGGGCGTCGGCGTTGTCGCCTTTGCGCTGCTGTCCGCGGTGAATCATCGAAGCGACGACGCGCGCAGCGCCGCGGACATCGTCCACTCCGCTCTCAGCTCGACCGAGTCCCTCGACGCCGATTCCTGCCGGCAGCAGCTTCAGCGCCTGGTGACGTCGCACGAACGGCTGCTCGCCGCCGCGTGGATCACTGACACGGGCGAAGTCGCCTGCGCCTGGCCTGCGAACGCCGCGGATCAAGCGTCCGCGGCAGCCGTGCAAGGTCCAGGCAGCCGGGCGGTCGCTGTTCAACGTGACGGATCGAGCTGCCGCGCCTGGCGCATCGCGTCGCCTCACGTGGGTCGCGCGGGCGTTTGCGTCGCGTACGTGCGCGCGTCGAGCTGGGCGTCCGCCTGCCTCGGGTCCGTGCTGGCGTTCGCGGGCATCACGCTCGCGGCCGCGCTCGTGATCGGCGCGGTTCAGGCGCGGCGGGTCCGCGCCGCGCTGCAACCCCTGTTCCGCGATCTTGCCCAGGTCGCGCGCGCCGATCCACAAGAGGCGCCTGACCGCGCGCTCGCGTGCAACGCCTTCGAGGAAACCC
>JACRBR010000231.1 GCA_016213125.1 Chloroflexota bacterium
CGCTGGAGTGGCGGGACAGCAAGTTCCAGGACGGGCGCGGGACGGAGGCCTACCAGAAGCGTCGCGCCGAACAGGAGGCCCGCCTCCGCAGGGAGTAGGGAAGGCAGTTCTTGCCGTTCCCAGGCTCCCGGACCAGCGACCGCACTCGGTTCTAGATTCTAAGTTCGTGGGTCTTCGTCGCGCCGCCACTCATCTCGCAATACCGACATCACCACCGTGTCGTGATAGGCGCCTTCGGTGTAGATGGCTTCGCGCCGCCGTCCCTCCTCCACGAACCCCGCCTTCCGGTACGCGGCCTGCGCGCGCTCGTTGAATGCGAAGACGTGGAGTTGCACGCGGTTCATGTTCATCTCGTCGAAGGCGAAGCGCAGCAGCACCCGCAGCGCATCCGTGCCGTACCCCTTCGACCAGCACGACTTGTCCCCGATCATGATGCCCAGCTCGCACTTGCGCTCCTCGGGCTGCGCGTTGAACAAGTTGGTGTTGCCGATGTGCCGGCCATCCTTCGTCTCGATGGCGAAGAAGACGCGGTCGTATGCCATGGGCTTCGAGCACAGGTCCCGAAGCCACGCCTCCTCGGCCGCCCGCGCGATCTCGTAGCGCATCGAGAGGAAGCGCGTCACCTCGCGGTCGTTGATCCAGGCGGTGTTGCGGTCGAGGTCGTCCATCTCGGGCGCCCGCAGGTTCACCAGCGTCCCCTCAAGCATGCGTCTCCTCCTTCGCGCCGAGGCCATGCAGCGCCTCGAACTCGTGCACCAGCACGCCCATCTCCAGCCCGTCGATCCACTGCCCGTTTCGGTACCGGAACTGGCGCAGGCAGACCTCCTCGACGAAGCCGCACTTCCGGTAACAGGCGATACCGCGTTCGTTGTCGGCGTACACGTGCAGCTCGACGCGGTGGAGGTTCATCTCGCCGAACGCGAACCGCAGCAGCGTGATGAGGGCGTCGGTGCCGTAGCCTCGTGACCAGCAGTCCTTCTCACCGACCATGATGCCCATCTCGGCGTTGCGATTTTCGGGAGACGCACGATGCAGGCCGGTTGTGCCAATGTGCCGGCCGTCCTTTGTCTCGATCGCGAAGCTCTGGTCCGGGAAGGACGGCGGCCTGGATGTCTGGCCGCGCAGGAACTCCTCCTCCGCCGCGAGCGACCAGAGGTACCGGTTACCCAGCGTCGCGGTAACCTCGCGGTCGTTGATCCAGCGATGCATGCGCTCGGCGTCGGCAAGTTCGCGCGCCCGCAGATTGACGATTCTTCCTTTCAGCACGATGTTCCTCCCCTCTCGTCGCGAAACAGAAAACCCACCGTTCCGGGTGGGCCTGCCTGCTGTTCCGTTGTAGCTCTGCGCTACGGATGCCTGTGCCGGCGGCAGGTCCCCGATCCCCGGATGGCGAGCATGCGTGCGCGATCGCATGCCCACGCGCCATGGGTCGATCCGAGTACCGTGTGCTCCGGCTGCCACGCCATTGGTTCCTCCGAGATTGGCTGAGTATACCCGTCCGCCCCGCCCGCGGCGCAACCAACGCCGGTTTGGCCCCGGGGTGGCGATCGTGCACCGAGTGCCAGCCGGACGGTGTATCGAATGATGAGGAAGATCGAGAAAATTCGCCGGAAGGGCCGCAGATCACTTGAAGATCGCGCCGGAGTGAAGTACTACCTAGTGCAGCAGCATAAACCCGAGGGCGGTGGCGCAGACATTCACACGCAATGAAAGGAGTCTTGCCAATGTCACTACTCGCGAACCAGGCGATCGACGACGGGGACGGAGCGATGGCCCCGGATCCGGAGGCCCCCGCGCCCGCGCCGGCGGCGCAGCTGGCGATGCCGGGGATGGCCGCTCCGCCAGCGGCAAAGAAGGCGGCCCAGAAGGCGGCGCCAAAGAAGGCCGCCAAGAAGTCGGCGAAGAAGTCGGCCAAGAAGGCGGCGCCGAGGAAGGCCGCCAAGAAGTCGGCTAAGAAGTCAGCCAAGAAGGCGGCGCCAAAGAAGGCGGCCAAGAAGTCGGCGAAGAAGGCGGCGCCAAAGAAGGCGGCCAAGAAGGCGGCCAAGAAGTCGGCGCCGAAGAAGGCGGCCAAGAAGTCGACCAAGAAGTCGGCTCCGAAGAGAGCCGCGAAGAAGTCGGCCAAGAAGGCCGCCAAGAAGAAGAGCGCGCGCAAGAAGAAGTAGCACCTCTGAAGTCGGCAGAAATTCTGGAAGGGCAGCCCGATGCGGCTGCCCTTCCACGCGTTCCGCGTCGCTTGCAACGCCGGCGTTGAATCGCGTACCATCGCGCGCAAGCGAGAGGACGCGCCTGTGCTCTGTCCGTACTGCGGCGCATCGAACCGCGACGACGCCGCCTTCTGCCTCGGCTGCAGGAGGACGCTGGGGCCATCGGCCCCTCCCGGGCCGGCACACCAGGGTTCCGAGGCGCAAGCGGCTGACGCATGGCAGACGCCGTACTACGATCGGACCCCGGCCGCGCCCCGCACGTTCATGTACGCCGCGTTCTGGCCGCGTTTCGGCGCCTGGCTGCTGGACTTCCTTTTCGCATCCCTATTCGCCGCCGCCCCGGGCATACTTCTTGCTATCGCGTTTGGCTTCTGGGTGGACTCGACCCAGGAGGACGCCTTCTTCAATGCCGAACGCCAGGAACAGAATGAGGATCTTGGGCTGGCCATCACCGGCGGCTTCCTCCTTGGCTACGTCCCCGTCTACCTCCTGTATAAGACCATTGCGAACGCGAAGGGGGCGGCTGGGGAAAGCGCATCGCGGGTTTGCGCGTGCTGCGGGAACGGGATGGATCGGCTCCGGGCTACGGCACGGGTTTCATCCGGGCGTTTGTGTCGCTGGCGCTCTGGATCTTCATCTCAATTCTCTGGCTGTTGGACAAGCTGTGGTGCATCTGGGATCGGCAGAAACAGACCTGGCACGATAAGATCGCCGGGACGGTCGTCGTGGCGGTCCGGTAGGGAAGCGAGGACGCCGTGTTCATCATCCACTTCTTCACGGGATCTATCATTGGCATCCTCAGCGGCATCTTCCTGAGCCTGGTGCTGATCGCCATCATCCTGGGGGCGACGACGGCGGCTCTGATGGCGACGGGCGGGCCCACCACGTGCGAGCCCGGGGGCGGGGAGATCACCATCAACCAGGCGAACAGCGACGCCTTCATCGACAAGTGGGACGCGTTCGACCAGGCCCTCAACAATGGGACCTCCGGTTTCGCCACCTTCAACGAAAGCGAGATCGCATCGCGCGCCGAGTCATGGGCGAACGAAGAGGACGCCCCCTTCGAGGACATCCGGGCCTGCATCCACGATGGATATGGCGAGGCGGCGGCCACCCTGCACGTGCTGGGCATGGACGTGAAGATCCGGGTGAAGGGCACGCTGGACCTCAGCGGCAAGAACCCCGAGGCCCGCGTCGACGACATCTCCGTCGGGAACGTCCCCGGTTTCCTGATGGCGCCGGTCGAGGCCATCGTCGACCGCTCGCTCGACGAAGGTCTCGACGATCTCGAGATCGAGCACGACTACTCGCTCACGCTCAACGAGGGAGAAGCGACTGTAGGCGGCCGGCCGTAGTTAGCCGTCAGCCGTCAGCCGTCAGCCGTCAGCCGTCAGCCGTCAGTCGTTAGTGATTAGTGACTAGTGATTAGTTGCTGGCAGTCAGGAATGCACGCCAGCCTGTGGCTCGCGGGCGGTGACGTGTTCCGCCTCGAGCGCTGCGATCTCCGCTTCCGATAGACCAAGCAGTTCACCCAGGACCCAGCGGTTGTGCTCGCCGAACATCGGCGCGGAGATCCGCACGTGCGCCGGCGTGCGTGACATGCGCCACACCGGTCCCTCCATGTCCCACTCGCCGGCGGCGGCGTGTGACACCGTCTCCCAGAACCCCCGCGCGCGCAGGTTCCGGTCGTACAGCAGCCGCTGCAGCTTCAACACCGGCGCCGCCGCTACGCCCGCAGCCTGCAGCGTATCCGCTGCCTCGTCCTGCGACCGCCCGCGCGTCCACGCCACGATGGTCGCGTCCAGCTCGTCCTGGTGGTGCCGGCGCGAAACCACGTCCGCGAACCGCGCGTCGCGCGCCAGTTCCGGGCGGCCGATGGCCTCGCACAGGGCTGAAAACTCCGCGTCGGTGCCGATGCTCACGGCCACCCACTCGTCTTCGCCCGTGCACGCGAACACCCCCTGGAGGCGCGAGAAGTGGCGGTTTCCGTGCCGCTGCCGCTCGGACCAGGCGTCGATGTCGGCCGCCGGGTCATCCGCCAGCGCCATCTGCCAAGCCAGCACGAACTCCCCGACGTTCCCGATCATCGCCTCCCACTGCGCCACCTCGACGTGCTGTCCCTCGCCGGTCTCGCGGCGATGCAGTAGCGCGGCGAGCGCCGCCGCCGCGGCGATCGCTCCGGCGTTCGGGTCGCCGTACGCGATCGGCGACTTGTGCGGGCCCATGCCCGGGTAACCGGTCAGCGACGCGAGCCCGGCCAGCTGTTCGACATTGGTGCCGTATGCGACGTTCCCCGACTCTGGCCCGCTCTTCCCGTGGGACGGCATCGATACAAGGATGATGTCGTCCTTCACGGCCCGCAGGTCGGCGTAGTCCAGGCCCAGCTTGCCAATGACGTCGGCGCGGTAGTTCTCGAACACCACGTCAGACATCGCGGCCAGCCGCAGCGCCAGCTCTCGGCCCCGCGGCGTCTGGAGATCCAGCGTGATCCCGTACTTGTTGCGGTTGTTGTGGTTGAAGTACGCCGCCTTGTCCCACCACTGCTCCGGGGGGCCGCTGAGGAAGTGCAGGGACCGCAGCATGTCCCACGACCGCGCCGACTCGACCTTGATCACCTCCGCGCCCATGTCGGCGAGGAGACGCGTGCCCGAAGGCCCCGCCCACACCATCGTCAGGTCGAGGATGCGGATGCCGGTTAGGGGCAGGTTGGAGGTGGGAGATGAGAGGTCAGGCATCGGGCGAATCGCTATCGCGCTTTGATTTTGGGAGGCGTACACCGCACCACGGGCAGTAACGCAGAACGATGCCGCTGGTCCCTCCATCGTGCACCGGGATGAGGTACTCGTCGAAGCGCGGCCAATAGAGCATGACTCGGTCTTCGTGCTCGACATACAGCCTCATCAAGTCGCAGCAGTGTCGCGCCTCCGCGGTCATATGACACCTGCCGCTGCCAACGTGGCGAGATCACGCGCCATGAGGCCGAGCTCGTCGTACACCTCCGCGTTGTGCTGCCCTAGGAGCGGCGCCGGTCGGACCTGTGGCGGCGTCGCGGGCATCCGTGCCGGTGAGCCCGGGTACTGCATTGCACCGGCCGCCGGATGCTCAATCTCGCGGCAGAACTGGCGGGCGTCCAGGTGCGGGGACGCGAGGAGGTCGGCCATCGTGTTCACGGGGGAGATCGGCGCCCGGTACCGCCCGCCGCGCTCGTATGCCTCCGCCTTCGTCACGCCCGCCGTCCAGATGTAGAGCTGGGCCATCAGTTCGTCGTTGTTCCGCAGGCGCGCGCGGTTGTCCTTGAACCGCTCGTCCTCGGCCATCCAGTGCATGTCCAGCGAGTCCAGCAGCTGAGGCCAGTTCTTCGGCATCGCGTGGATGCCGATGTGGCCGTCGATCACCGGGTAGATCCCGACAACGGCCGTCGCCATGTTGCCGCGGCGCGTCAGCAGCGTCTCCGCCTTCCGGTACGCGAAGTCCGGCATGTAGATCTCGAGGATTGACGCCATCACCTCCTGCCCCGCCACCTCGGCACGCTGGCCGACGCCGGTCTCGCGCGCGTTCCACACCGCGGCGAGCGTCGCGCCGAACGCCCAGGTCCCCGCCTGGTACAGCGCATGGTACCCGCCGTTCTGGATGGGCTCGCGATCGCCATCGCCGGTCAGGTAGTGCTGGCCGCCCGTCGCGTACGACGTGAGGTTCGTCGCCCGCCAGTCCGCGTACGGTCCGGTCAGCCCGAACGCCGTCACCGAGGTTGTCACGATGCTCGGGTTCACGGCCGCGAAGTCCTCGTGGTTCAGCCGCAGGCGCTCGAGCTCGTGCGAGCTCCGGTCAACCACGACGGCATCGCATTGCGCGGCCAACCTCAGCGCCAGGTCGCGGCCGGTCGGCGTCTGGACGTCGAGGGTGATGGAGCGCTTCGATGTGTTCAGCCACAGGAACAGCGCGCTCCGCTCGCGGTCCGGTACGCCGCCCGTAAATGGCCCGTGCCCGCGCGATTCATCGCCCGTGCCTGGCCGCTCAACCTTGATCACGTCCGCCCCGTAGTCAGCCAGCAGCTTCGTACACCACGGTCCCGAAACGCCGGACGTGAGATCGAGGATGCGCAGCGAAGAGAGTGGCGGTGTCATTCGTCGGCAATCGTAACGGGTTGCGTCCCGAACCGCCCGCACACATCCCCTGCCGCCCGCAGGCCCGACGTCACCGCCGCCTCTGTGTATGGCCCGACCAGGTAGTCCCCCGCGAAGAAGATGCGATCGCTGCGCTCGCGCCGATCCTTGAAGGCCGCCAGCGATCGGATGTAGCCGTGGTAGAACTGCGGCACGAGCTCCGGCCAGCGGTGCACGACGACGCGCTCGGTCTTGTCGAGGCCTCGGAGCGGCAACTTGCTCAGCTCTTCGAGCGTCGCGGCTGCGACCTCGTCGTCGCTCTTGTGCATGAGCTCGGCGGCGTAGGCCTCGCTCAGCGCGCAGTTGAACATGGTCTTGCCTGCGGGCACGGCGCCCTCCTTCGGGTTCTCCATCGCCATCCCGTAGAGCCGCACGCCCTCCGTGCGGCCGATGCCGAGCCCGTAGATGCCGGGGTCAGCCTCCGTGTCCGACGTCATCACGAAGCAGATGATGCTGCTGGCGTAGCGGACGCTGTCGAAGAACCGCCGCTCCTCCGCCGTGAGGGTTTCGCACAGCCGCGCAACGTGGTTGCCGGGTGTTGCCACTACCACCGCATCCGCGGTCAGGGTCTCGCCCGTCCCCAGTCGCACCGACACGTCGTCCGCCGTGTGGGTGATCCCCGAGGCCTCCACGCTCGTCCGCACCCGCAGCTTCGAGGCCAGCGTGCGTGTCAGCAGGCCGTTCCCGCCCTGGAACGCGCTCAGTCGGAACCCGCCGAACATGTAGTCGATGGTGGCCAGCACGAATGCGCGCGACAGGTTCTCCGGCAGCACGGTGAACGTCGACGCGAACGGCGGCTCGATGATGTAGTTGAGCACCTCGCGGCCGTACCGGCGCAGCGCCCAGTCGTGCGCGGTCGCATCGTCCAGTGGCGCTGCCTTCTCGATGGCGTAGAAGTCGAGCAGCCGCTTGTTGCGTCGCAGTTCGAACAGGATCCCCGGGAGCCGCACCCTGCTGCCCCACGAGAGGTCGCGCGCGCGCAGGATCGCCTTCAACCCTGCGTAGTTGCTACGGACGAACCGGCCGTTGCGAAGCGTCGCGCCCCGCCCCGTCTTCAGCCGTCGCACCTGAGCCTTCAATCCCAGCTCGTCCACCAGAGCCCGCATGTTGCGATAGCTGCTGGCGATGAACTGCGCGCCCCGATCGACGACGAAGTCGCCGTGACGTTCGCTCCGCATCCGGCCGCCTGGCTCGTCGTTGCGCTCCAGCACCTCGACGTCGAAGCCGTCCTTCTGCAGCGTGTACGCAGCCGTCAAGCCCGCGATCCCGCCTCCAACCACGATGATCTTGCGCGTCATAGCGACGAGAATACCGGCCGCGGGACTCTGATGTACCCCTTGACACCCTGACATCCGCCGTCGTACGCTCCCCGCAACGCAGGCCGCGCCCGCGGTCGCCACGATACGGGAGGAGGTGCCTCGATGACCGTCAATGCCATCGCCCCGGTACTGTC
>JACRBR010000224.1 GCA_016213125.1 Chloroflexota bacterium
TCCCCGTGCGTGATCAGCGCGACGCTGCAGAGCCCGGCCTTGATGGCGGCTGAGGCGTGGCGCACGTGCAGCATGTAGCTGCACCCGCCCACGCTCGTCCCATCGACGAACTTCGGCGTGATGCCCAGGTACTCGGCCACCTGCACGGGCGATTGCCCGGCGCAGAGCACGCCATCAACATCGTTCTTCGTGAGGCCGGCGTCCGCCAGCGCGTTGAACGCCGCCTCCGCGTGCAGCTGGATCGCCGCCTTGTCCGGCAGGACGCCGATGGCGTCCGTCTCGGCCGCTCCCACGATCGCCGTGCCCATGCGGAGGCTCATGGCGCGCCTCCTGCCGGGCGGAAGAGCGGCAGCGTGATCTTGTCGTCGAGCTGCTCCCACGTCACTTCGACGGCCAGGTCGATTGGCAGGTTCTCGGGCTTCGGCTCCACGCCCACGATGTTCGTCATCATGCGCGGGCCTTCATCGAGCTGCACCACGGCGATCACGTACGGCGCCATGTCGTCGAAGCCATACGCCGCCCGGTAGTTGATCACGTACGAGTACAGGGTCCCCTTGCCGCTGGCGGTGAACCACTCCACGTCCTTCGACGAGCAGTTGGGGCAGTAGGGCCGCGGGAAGAAGTACGCCTTCCCGCACGCGCGGCATCGCTGGATCCGAAGCTCCCCGCGGCGCGCGCCCTCCCAGAACTCCGCGGTTTCCGGAGTAGCCTGTGGTATCGGTCGCTTGGGCATAGCTGCAGGAGAAGTATGCCATCGTTCGCCCTACGCGCCAGTTGACGTGAGCGTTAGGTTCGCGCCCGGCGCCGGCTTCGGTTACTTGTCACGCACGTTCGCAATCCGGTTCCACTCCCATGTACGCTGGGGTCGAATTGAGGCGGCGGTTCTTCTTGCTCGCGTTCATCCTTGCGATCGGCGCACTGACGGCCGTTCGCTTCGCGCCGTTTGCCGTCGCCCAGGATCCCGACCCGGCCCCGTCCCTCACCATCAACCAGCTCGACGCCTCCGCGTATCCCCAGCTTCGCGCCATCGTAACTGTCCTCGATGGCCGCGGCGTTCCGGCGCGCGGCCTTCTGCCCGCCCAGTTCCAGGCGTTCGATGGCAACACGCAGCTATCTGTAACCGGGGCCGTCGCCGCGATGGACCAGGACCTGCAGCTCAACGCCGTCATCACCATCGACGTCTCCGGCAGCATGGAGGGCGAGCCGCTCGCCAGCGCCAAGGCCGCCGCGACGGAGTTTGTGCAGAGTCTGGGACCGAATGATCGCGCGGCCATCATCTCGTTCAGCGACGAGGTGACGCCCGTCCTCCCCCTGACGAACGACAAGACCGCGCTCATCGTCGCGATAGCCGGCCTTCAGGCCGGAGGCGGCACCGCCCTCTACGAAGGCGTGCAGGTTAGTGCGTATTTGGCCGGCACCGCGGCGACGCAGGGCCAGCGCGCCGTCGCGATCATCCTCTCCGACGGCGAGAACGCAACCGAGACGTCCGACGCTACCGGGGAATCGTCTCTCCAGATCGCCCAGGGCTCCGGCATACCCATCTACCCCATCGGCTTTGGTTCGCTCACCGACGTGCCATACCTCGAGTCCCTGGCGGCTGTGACCTCCGGTCAGTTCCGCGCCGCCACCACCGGCACCATCACCGATGTGTACGCGGAGCTATCAGACCTCCTCCGAAGCCAGTACATCGTCACGGTGCGCGACGACAGTCCCGCAGATGGCAGTGATGGCACGCTACAGATCGTCGCCTTCGTTGGACCATCGCCCGCCGCGTCCATCGCCACCTTCAAGCGCGGCGCCCCGGCCCCGCCCCCCGTGCCCGCCGCACAGCCCGCCGATCCCTCCCCGCTCGAAGAGGGCAACGGCTCCGGAAACCGGTACGCGCTGGTGTTCGGTGGCGTTGTCGCCCTGGTGGCGCTCGGCGGCGCGGCCGTCGCCTTCCGCCGCTGGCAGGCGCAACGGCGCACGGTCGCGCATCAGCTCCAGGTCGTCGCGCCCAACGCTCGCCTCGCGGCCGCGCAGGGCGTGCCCCGCCGTATGGGCGCGTACGCCCCGGCCGGCAACGTGGCAACGCTCACGGTCGAGACCGGGACAGGCAGGCTCGTGGAGCGCGGCGGCGAGGGACGCGACCTCGAGATCGGCTCCGGCCCACTCATCCTCGGCACATCCCCGCGCCGGTGTCAGGTCGTGCTCCATGATGGCGGATCGATCGCGCCCGAACATGCCCGCATCTGGCTGCGCGGCGGGCGCTATGTGCTCCATCACGTCGGAGGCATGAGCCGCAAGACGCTAGTGAACGGGCAGGAGGCCGATTGGGTAGCCCTCGATCCGGGCGATGAAATCGTCATCGGGCAGTGGCGTTTTTTGTTCGAGGACGGGTCGGAGCCGGCGACTTGAACCGGGTTCGCTGATTTGGGCACGTCCGTCGCCCTCGTCGTTCGCCTCGCTCTACCCCTCACCATCATCCGCTGGCCGCTTGCGGGTGGGCTCCTCGCCATCGCCGCCGACACGATCGACATTCTCATCTTCAACGCCCTTGGATTTCCCGAGATGGGATATCAGCGGTTCGACAAGCTCCTGGACCTCTATTACCTGGCGCTCGAGCTGGTGGTCGTGCAGCGCTGGGCCCCATTCGAGCGCATCGTCGCTTCGGCGTTGTTCGCCTGGCGGCTGGCCGGCGTGGTGTTGTTCGAGGCGATAGGCGCGCGCAGCGCTCTGCTCCTCTTCCCGAACATGTTCGAGGTCCACTATCTCCTCGTGCTGGCGGCCCGGCGCTGGGCCCCCGGCTATGAACTCACGCCCGCACGCACGGGCGTTGCCCTGGCGATCCTGCTTGTCCCGAAGCTCGCGCAGGAATACGCCCTGCACTACGCGCGCTGGCTCGATAATCTGGTCGCCTTCGAGGTGATCTCCGATGTCGCCCGCTGGATCGGAGATCGACTGCAGTTGCGGGGAGCGAACGGTTGAGAATCGGACTGATCGGCGACACCCACTACCCCGAAGCGGGCCCGCTGTGGGACGAGGCCTATGAGGCGCTTCGCGGCGTCGACATGATCCTGCACGCCGGGGACCTCCACGTGGTGGACGTGCTCGACTGGCTCGAGGAGCGTTGCCAGGCGCCCGTGTTCGCTGTTCGCGGCAACGGTGACGACGGCGGCGGCGGCCGCCCCATCTGTCCCGATGATCCACGGATGAAGCCGGTGCAGCTCATCACCGCCGATGACCTGCGGATCGGCCTCGTCCACGATGCGACGTTGCCGGAGTGGCCCCCGCACCGCACGCTGGAGACCATCATGGACCACCACTTCGGCGGTAGCGTCGACGTGCTCGTTCATGGCGATACCCATGTGCCCGAAGTGACCGAGATGCGCGGCGTCCTGCTCGTGAACCCCGGCAGCCCGACCTTCCCCCGAAACCTCACCCGGCGTCTTGGAACAGTCGGCTTCCTGGAGGTGCAGGGACGAACCGCACGGGCCTGGATCCACCAGCTTGAAGCAGCCGCGCGTTAGCGCAGACAAAGAGAACGCCCGGCCGTGATGGCCGGGCGTTCGTACTCAGCGTGTTCTCCGGGCTACTGCCCTTCGTACTTCTTCCGCAGGTAGAAGCCCATCCCCAGCATGGCGATCGCCAGCGTGAAGGCGAACGTCGCGATCACGTCCGGCACGTGCGAGCCGTCCTGGCCGTACGAGCCCGGGCCCGTACCCGAGGACGGGAACGCCGCATCCTCCGGCTGCTCGCCACCCGCGGCCGCATCGCCCTCAGGTGACTCGCCGCCCGCGCCCGTCGCCTCTTCCAGGCTCGCCTCCGGCGGCGCGCCCGAGTCGTCGATGACCGGCACCGTGGTCGACGTCGATGTCGGGACCGGGGTGTTCGTCGGCGCCGGCGTGTTCGTCGGGATCGGCGTGTCCGTCGGGTCCGGCGTGTTCGTGGCGTCCGGCGTGTCCGTCGCTGTCGGCGTGCCCGTAGGCGCCGGCGTGTTCGTCGGGGCCGGCGTGTTCGTCGGACCCGGGGTGTTCGTCGCTGTCGGCGTGTCCGTTGGCGTTGCCGTGCTCGTGGCCGTCGCGGTGTTGGTCGCCGTAGGCGTGTCCAGCGGGCCGTTGCTCAGCGCGACCTTGTCGAAGTACCCCTCATCGTCCTGTGCCGTGCCGTGCACCGTCAGGTCCACGCGCAGGCTCAGCTCCGTCGTCACGATGAAGCTACCCGTGAAGATCAGCCATCCGCTCGAGTTCGGGTCCAGGCTCCCCGAAGGGTGCGCCGCGGAAGCGCCGGTGCAGTCGTTGTTGGCAAACGCGGTCACATCGACGGCCAGCTGCGGGTTGCTCGTCTGGCCAACCGGCTCCTTGTAATACGTCTCCAGCTCGTACGTGCCCGCGCCCGATGCCGTGATGTCGATGCACTGCGAGGCGATGCCGTCCCCCGCGCCCGTCCCCGTGTACGTCACGAGGCCCGCGCCCGGCGGCGTCAGGTCGGCGTCTTCGGAGGCCTCCTGCACGGTGGTCGTATTCGCCCCGGCGGTCCAGCCGCTCGCGTCCGTCTCGAAGTCGCCGTTCGTGACCAGGTTCGGCGCCGCGTACGAGTCTCCGGCCGAACTGACGAACAGCGCCACCAGCCCGAAGATGAACAGGGCTGCCGCGCCCAATGTGAGATGCAACTGTTTCACCATGCCTGTCTCCTCCGTCCGGCCAATTGCCGAGATCACGAGAATGCGCGGACGCGCGGGCGCCCCCTGACCCTCGTAGATGAGAATCGGCCGGGACGCGGCGGATCCCCAGCCCCGTCGCGTGGTAATTGCCGGGTATCTCCGGCCTCAACCTTCGGGTTGGGGAACCCGTCACTCGGGGAATACCCCATCAGGGCGGCGCTATACTGGCTCCGTGCCTCGCCGTCCCCTGGGATTCGTCGCAAGCGCCGTGATCGCGCTGGGGAACGTCGCCCTCCTCACCGGGTGCGGCGTCGTTGGCGGCGCATCACCCACAAAGACGCCCACGCTCACCGCAACCCCGACGCTGAGCCCGACCCACACCCCCACCAGCACGCCCTCCAACACCCCAACACCCGAGCCCACGGCCACGCCGACGCCTGCGCCTCCGCCGCAGATCACGCTATCCAGCAGCACGCTCGCGCAGGGTGGGACGATCCTCGTCGCCGTCGAGCCCAGGGCCGGAGCGCCGTCCGCCACCCTCAGCTTCCGCGGCATCGATCGCCAGATGGTGGCCGACGAAGACGACGAGTTCTGGCTTCCCATCGGCGCACCGGCCGGCGCGGACCTGGGCCCCGCCGATCTCACCATCACCGTGTTCGAGCCCGATGGCTCCGTGCGTGCGACGCTCACTGCCGTCGTCACCGTCGCGCAGACGCTCTTCCCGGTGGAATACCTCGAGGTGCCCGTCGGCGGCCCCAACGGACTGCGGCCGCCTGGGGACGTCCAGTACGAAGAGAACATCCGCGCCAGCGTGTACGCAGGCTTTACGCCGGCCAAGTATTGGAGCGGACCGTTCATCGTCCCGGTCGCAGGCGCCGTCACGACGGAGTTCGGCACGGCCCGCAGCTTTAACGGCGGCCCCGTCTCCGGTAATCACTCGGGCGAGGACTATGGCGCCGAGATCGGCACGCCCGTCTACGCGGCGGCATCCGGCGTTATCGCCTTCGCCGGCGAGCTCACTGTGCGCGGCAACTCCGTCATCATCGATCACGGAGCCGGCGTGTTCACCGCCTACCACCACCTCTCGCGCATCGACGTCGCGCAGGGCCAGTTCGTCGGCCAGGGCGAGTCCATCGGCGCGGTGGGCATGACGGGTCTCGCCACCGGCCCGCACCTGCACTGGGAGCTCGTCGTCGGCGGGGTCAACGTCAACCCGGTCGCCTGGACGGTCCCCGGCGGCGCGCCGTGACGCAGTCGTCGACAGGTGCCGGTACTTCCGCCATCACCGTTATCTTCCAGCGTCTCGGCGACGCGTACGAGGGCGACGTCTGGCACTGGAGCCCGGACTACGTGCGCGGGTCGATGGACATCATCGCCGGCGCGATCCTCGTCCAGCACACCAACTGGCAGAATGCAGAACGCGCGCTCGAATCCCTGCGCGCCGCCGGCGCCCTCGATCCCGGCGCCATACTCGCGCTGACCGATGATGCGCTGGCCGGGCTCATCCGCGTCAGCGGCACACCATCCGTGAAGGCCCGGCGCCTGCGCTCCCTCGCGCAGACCATCACCGATGCGGGGGGCCTCGACGCATTCCTCGCGCTCCCGCTCGAGCAGCTACGCCCGCGACTGTTGGCCACGCACGGCGTCGGCTCCGAGACCGCCGACGCCATCGCCCTGTACGCCGCCGGCCATCGCACCTTCGTCATCGACGCATACACCAGGCGCGTCTTTCGCCGCATTGGCATTGCGCCCGATGCCGATGCATACGAGGCCTGGCACGCGTTCTTCGAGCGCGCCCTGCCCGATGCGGACGCGACCGCGTTCCAGCAATACCACGCCTGGATCGTCCTGCATGCGAAGGCCCGCTGCCGCACGCGACCCGCGTGTGACGGCTGCCCGCTGCTCGACGCCTGCGAAAGCGCCCGCCACGTTCCCTCCGGCGGCCGCATCGGCGTCACGCCCACACTTCCCGCAGCCGCCCGCCCTCCAGTGCCAGCAGCCGCTGCGCAAAGCGGTCGATGAAGTAGCGGTCGTGCGTCACCGCCAGGATCGCGCCGTCGTACGAGTCGAGCGCCGCCTCAAGCGCCTCGCGCGACGGTATGTCCAGGTGGTTGGTGGGCTCGTCCAGCACCAGCAGGTTCGCGCAGCCCAGCACCAGCATCGCCAGCGAAAGCCGCCGCCGCTCGCCGTAGCTCAGCGAAGCGATCGGCGTGTGGACGCCATCGCCCTGGAACAGAAAGCGGTGCAGGAAGCGCCGCGCCTCCGTCTCCGATAGAGGCGCCGTCGCACGCAGCAGCGAGACCGGCGTCTCGCCTACGGCACTCATCGCCTCGAGCCGCTCATCCTGCGCCAGGTACCCGATCTTCACGGACGGCCCGCGCACGATACTCCCCGCGGCTGGCGTCTCTTCGCCCACGATTGCCCGCAGCAGCGTCGTCTTCCCTCCGCCGTTCGGACCGATGATCACCGCGCGCTCGCCCCATCCAAGCTGAAACGACGCCCCCGTCACCAATACGCGCCCGCCCACGGCGACGGCCACCTCCTCGACCGCCAGCATGCGGTCCCCGCCTCGCGTGCTTGGCCGGATCTCCGCCTTCAGTCTGTATTCGCGCATCATAGGCTTGACGACGCGTTCATCCGAGTCCAACTCTCGCTCCAGCCGCCGCTCCAGCACCACGGCCCGGCGCGCGACCTTCTTCGCCTTTCGGCGGTAGAAGTCGTTCTGCGACGATTTCTCGCGCCGCATCGCCGTCCCCTTGATGTCGCGGATCTCGCGCCGCACGCGGCGCTCCCGGTCCTGCTGGCGGCGAAACGCCGTCCACTGCGCGTCGCGGCGGCGCACCTTCTCCGTCGCGTAGTCGGTGTATCCGCCGCTGAACACGGTCGCCCGCCCCGTGCGCTGGTCCAGCTCGACGATGAAGTCCGCATATTCGTCCAGCAGCGCCCGGTCGTGCGACACCAGCACGATCGCGCCCTCGAACGCATCGAGGCACTCCGTAAGCCACTGCGCCGCCTGCATGTCGAGGTTGTTCGTCGGCTCGTCCAGCAGCAGCACGTCGGGCCGCGAGGAGAACGCGTCCAGCAGCGCGAGCTTCGTCTGCTCCCCGCCGCTCAGCGACGAAACAGGCTCATCGGCCGATATTGCGCGCAGTGCAAGCTCTTGCCACCCCGCTGCCAGCGCACCCGCATCCATACCCGCGTCCTTCATCGCGTCGTCGTACGCGCGCTGCGCGGCAACGAGTGCGTCCCGCCCGCTGGCTGTGGCGAGCGCTCCAGCCGTTTCCTCGATGCGCGCCGAGGCCCCGAGCGCCCGGAAGAGCGCCGGAAACACCTCGGCGACGGACCGGCCGGCCGCGTCCGCGAACCCCTGGCGGACGTACGCCACCGCCGCCCGCCCGCCGGTCTCGACGGATCCGCTGTCCGGATGCAGTTCGCCGGCGAGGATCCGGAGCAGCGTCGTCTTGCCCGCGCCGTTCGGCGCCACGACCCCCGCGCACTCCCCCGCGTTCACGACGAAGGACACGCCTTCCAGGACCGCGCGATCGGCATAGCTCTTGGTGATGTTGCTGGCCTTCAACACGGGCCACCTCGCTTTCGGACAACACGAAACAGCCACGGAA
>JACRBR010000228.1 GCA_016213125.1 Chloroflexota bacterium
ATGGTGCTGAAGAAGCCCCACCTTCCTCGCAGCGCGGGCGTTCAGCCCGCGCGATCAGGTCCGCGATGAGCAGCGCCCCTCTAGCGGGTTGATAGGGGGCGGGAGCCGCAACGTCGTCTCCGTCCACGGGCCGCCCAGGCAGCTGGCATGGTGCTGAGGAAGCCCCACCATCCTCGCAGCGCGGGCTTTCAGCCCGCGCGATCAGGTCCGCGATGAGCAGCGCACCTCTAGCGGGTTGGATAGTGGTGGAGGAGCCGTAGCGTGATCACCAGCGCACAGCGAGGAGCCGCACCATGGCCGCCGAGCACGTCAACGATGTCGTGAGGGCAATCGACCGCGAGCGCGCACGCCTCCGCCGCCTGCTGCGTTCGCAGACCAGCACGGCGCTCGCGAAGCGGCCACCCTCCGGAGAGTGGTCGATCATCGAAAACGTGCGGCACCTGCTGTTCGCCGAACAGCTGCACCTCGGCCGCTTCCTTCACGGCGGCTTCGTGTGGAGCCCGCTGGGTCTGACAAACAGGACCGGCCGGGCATACGTGAACGTCGGTGCCAGGCCGACGAATAACGTCGACAGGGTCTTCGAGGCCTGGGACGACGTGCACAGGTCCGTCCGCAAGGCCGTCCGGTCAGCCGATGACGATGTCCAGGCGGCGCTCGAAGGCAACCTGCGCCATCTCACCTTCCACATTAGAACGATCGAGAACCTGTTGCCCGCTAGGAACGCCTGACCGCCCGCCGCGAGGTGGTGCGGTACGAGCGCAAGTCCAACATCCAACTTCCAACATCGGCGCCATCTCGCGCCTCCACCCCGGCCCAAGTACCCTGCCCCATACCGAACACGACCCACCAAGAGGCACACCCATGGACTTCCAGCTCTCCGAAGAACATCGCCTGATCCAGCAGACCGCCCGCCGCGTCGCCAAAGAGGTGATCGCTCCCCGCGCCGCCGAGATGGATATCACCGGCGAGTACCCCCACGACATCTTCAAGGCCTTCAAGGACACCGGCCTCACCGGCCTCACCATCCCGGCCCAGTACGGCGGCTCCGGCGCCGGCATGCTCGCCCTCGCCCTCGCGGTCGAGGAGGCGGCCAAGTACTGCTGCGCCTCCGGCCTCATGCTGCTCCTGTCGGCCCTCCCCTCGCAGCCGGTGATGATCGGCGGCGACGAGCGCCAGAAGCAGTGGATCGGCAACGGCATCGCCTCGGGCGAGATCAAGGGCGCCTTCTGCCTCACCGAGCCCAATCACGGCTCCGATGCCGGCAGTCTCGAGACCAGCGCGAAGAAGGACGGCGACGACTACATCATCAACGGCGAGAAGATGTACATCTCCGGCGGCACCGTCGCCGACTACATCGTCTGCTTCGCCCGCACCAACGGCACCCCCGGCCCCAGGGGCATCGGCGCCTTCATCGTCGAGACGAAGTCGCCCGGCTTCAACGTCGCCGGGCAGGACCGCAAGATGGGCGTCCGCGGCGTCCCCACCGCCGATATCGTCCTCGAGGACGTCCGCGTCCCGCGCGAGAACCTCGTCGGCGGCGCCGAGAACCAGGGCTTCAACCACGCCATGCTTACGCTGAACTCCTGCCGCCCCGTCGTCGGCGCGCGCGGCGTCGGCCTCGCTGAGGGCGCGATGACCTACGCGCTCGAGTTCGCCCGCCAGCGCGAGGCCTTCGGCAAGCCCATCGCGGACCTGCAGGCCATCCAGTTCATGTTCGCCGAGATGGCGATCGCCATCGAGGCCGCGCGGCTGCTCGTGTACCAGGGCGCCTGGCGCGTCGACCAGGGCCTCTACTCCCGCGAGCACGCCGCCTACCTCAGCATCGCGAAAGCCTTCGCCACCGAAACGGCCGTCAAAGTGTCATCCGACGCACTCCAGGTGCTGGGCGCGCAGGGCTACATGATGGACCACCCCCTGGAGCGCCACTACCGCGACGCCCGCCAGCTCATGATCGTCGAAGGCACCTCCCAGGTGCAGCGCGTAGTAATCGCCCGCGCCCTCCTAGAACGCGAGCTCGTCTACCCGTGAGAATCCGCGCCCGGCGGGAGGTAAGTGCCGGACTGTACGGACAGGTCTTTAGACCTGTCCTCCTGCCGAAAACGACAGCGATGCCACAGTACGAAGACCTCCCCGCAGACCCCTGGCCCCCGTTCAGCAACCTCGCCGAACGAAGCACGACGTTTCAGGTAGAGCTTCAGTAGCCGCGGAGCTTCAGCTCCGCCAGACTGCACCGTGCTAAACACCGAACGGGGCATGGCTATCGATGAAGTCCTCGGCAGCCTCGCGGAGACAATCGCCTGGTGCACGCAGCACGCCGATCTTGCGGACCCTGAGCAGTCACTGAGAAGTAAGGAACTCAGCCCGTATCCCGTGGATGACAAACGTGTCTTCAACTATGCCAACGATGATTTGTGCAATCGGCCCAAGGAGACGGTCTTAATCACGGTGACGGCCCGCTCCCTCATCGTCGGCCATGAGGAGTTGCGTAGTCTCGCAGGAGGCCGCTTGGCGGGCTATCAACCAACGGAAACGCTTTGGAGCGGTGCAGCCAAGATCAACTCAAACGGCTTCCTCGACGAATTCGATGCTCCCCCGTGGGATACGTGGGTCGCTTCTGTCGTTGAAACCCGTCGCGGCGATCCACGCCTCATCCGGTCGGAATATGTACTGGCCTGGATACCGCCCGAATTCCTGGAGCTTGTTGCCAAGGGGATGTTCGCGAACGACAGCGACTGTACTTGGTGGCTCGATGAACATGACACCACCCTCGGTCGCCTGCTTGCTGAGCGTGGCGTCATGTAGCCTGTTCGCGAGTCCGAAGGTGGTGGAACACCTTCCGTGAGAATCCGCGCCCGGCGGGAGGTAAGTGCCGGACTGTACGGACAGGTCTTTAGACCTGTCCTCTCTCCGGGATGATCAGATGCCTCAGTACGAAGATCTCCCCGCAGACCCCTGGTCTCCGTTCAGCAACCTTGCCGAACGCAGCTCGACCTTTCAGGTGGAACTCCAGGGCGTGAAGCGCGACACGCTGCCCGTTCTCGCCCACGGGCGGTGGTCACTCAGACCGTAGCGCGGGCTTTTCAGCCCGCGCGCACGATGACAAAGTCAATGCACTCTCGATCCCGTGGCCCCTGGCAACCTGAGGCCGAACGGCACTAGGAACCATGTGACACTTCGCCGGAGCATACTGGTGCCATGCATCGCTCCCGCCGCGTGCTCCTCACAACGTTCGTGGCCGTGGCCGTTTGGTCCGGGTTCATATGCGGCGACAGCACAGACAAGAATCCCGGCGACGGCGCGCCGGATCCCACCATCAGCGCGACTGCCACGGACGAACACAGCGCTCCGCATATCGACCTTCCCGCGGGCGTGCTCGTCTTCACGGATTGGGCGGGGACCGTCTATACCGTTCGCCCTGACGGGACCGGCCTGTCGCAGGTAGGCAGGGCACCGAAATACACTGTGCCGGTGCTTGCTTACGGCGGGTCGCGTGTGAATTTCGCACCCGGGTTTCCATCTCCCTTCGTCGCGGTAGCGAGACTGTCGCCGGACGGGCAAAGACTCGCAACGTTGGATCAGACCGGTCTGTACATCGCGAACGCCGACGGCTCCGCGTCACGTTTTGTCTCCTCCGCATTCACGCAGTCGCCTCCTACGAGCATCCTCAGGTGGGCGCCTGACAACCGCCACCTCTACCTATCGGGGGCCCAGGGACCGGAACCTGACGGATTCGAGAGTGCAGCGTTGTTCGATCTCGAAACCGGTACCTACCAACGTCTTCCAAAGCAAACCCGGTTGCCGTTCGCCATCTCGCCCGCTGGTGACCGCATTGCGTATGCAGGACGCCCCGGAGGACTCACCGTCGCCGACCCGGACGGCTCGAACGCCGTAGATGTGAGCGCCGGAATCGAACTGACTCTCAACGACCTGTGGAGCATCGCCTGGTCCCCCGACGGTGCTCGGCTCGCTTTTACTGCGGGAGGTATTGGCAAGGGCTATGCGATCGCTGCCGCAGATGGGTCCACTGTCCACATTCCCGCGGATCCGGCTATCCCTAACGAGCTGCTTGCCAGGTTTGAGTGGTCGCCGGACGGTCGTTACCTTGCGGTGTCGGACGGTCACGAGACAGTCGACGCTTTTATCCTCGTGTACGACACGAGCAACTCGAGCGCACCGCCCATCTCGTTTAACGCCGGGCTTACCGGAAGTGGCGGCGTGCAGGTCGTATGGTGGGACAACGCACTTGGCTTCTACTTCCTCGGGCGAGGCGAAGTTGTCGACGAGGGGGTTTCTGGCGAGGCCGTCTACTCCGTTTCTCTAGACGGAAAGACGGATATCAGGCTTAGCGATGGTGGCGTTGCGCGAATTGTTGGCATGACGCACTAGAAGTCGTCTCCGTACACCTTGCCCTCGAGTAGTCTCGGTCGCGAGAGGCTATCCGGCATGAACGGCTGACGCACTGACGCACTGACGCACTCACTTCCCCCGCCCCCGCCGCCCCGGCACCGCCGCGTCCGCCCCCGCGATCCCCATCTCCACCCACCGCCGCAGCGCAGGCCCGCGCGATACACCCGCCGGCGATACGTACACCATGCCCGTCATCGCCCGCCCCGTGAAGTCCATCGGACGCGCGTGCGCCTTCTTCAGCGCCGCGTCGTGCTGCGCCGCCCCAGCTCGCACCACCAGCTCGTCCTGCAACACCCCCACGCACATCTTCCCGTCCAGCAGAAACGCCAGCCCGCCGAACATCTTCCGCTCGCTGATCCCCGGGCGGTCCGACAGCACTGCCCTCACCCGTTCCGCCAGCCGCTCGTCGTACGCCATCGACTCGTCCTATCGCGGGAACCCGCGCCCGCCGTGCGCGCCGTTCAGCGCGCAGATCTCGCCCCAGTGTGACAGCACGTGCCCAAGCACGCCCGCGCCCAGCACCCAGCCCAGCGTCCGCTCCCCGAACCCGAACGGCGAGAGATCCACCGCCCGGTCCAGGTCGCCCGGCGTCAGCGATCCCACGAACGCGTCCGTCGCCTCCCCCACCGCCGCCGCGTACGACCGCAGCTCGCCGAGGTCCACCCGCACCCGCGCCGCCCAGTCGTGCCAGTCCCCGCCATCCGGCTGCCGCTCGGGCGGCCGCTCGCTCAGCCCGGTCCTCCCCGCCCACGACGTCGCGAACAGCGGCCCCTGCCCGCGGATCAATCCCTGCACGAACCCGTCCTCGCCCGTCGCCAGGTGTGCGTACGTCGCCGCGATCGGATTCAGCACGCCCGGCATCGCCGCGTGCGCCCGCTTGTCGTCGATCTCCCCCATTGTCCCTTCCAGGAACCCCCGCGCCTGCCCCAGCTGCTCTCGCAGAAACTCGATCGTGTCCATGTCACCTCCTTTGTCGTGACATCAACCTAAGGCCGGCCCCGGCCCCACCGAAAGAGATCCCGCCCACCTTCACGCCCACCTCTTGCCACCATATTGTCAGCAACCCCCGGGCCGAAGCGCTGACCCAGCCCGCAGGCTCCCAAGCCCCCCACCCGCTACCATGACCCCACAGGCCAGCGCCCCACTCCGGGCCCTCACAGGAGCAACATCGTGGACCGTCCCCGCGTCGTCATCACCGGCATCGGCGCCATCACGCCCATCGGCAACGATGCCGAGACCTTCTGGCACGCACTCCTCGCCGGCACCAACGGCATCGGCCCCATCACCCTCTTCGACGCCGCACGCCACTCCGTCCGCATCGCCGGCGAGGTCAAGAACTTCGACCCCACCGAGTTCATGGAATACAAGATGGCCCGCCGTTCCCACCGCTTCTCGCAGTTCGGCGTGAAGGCCGCGCGCGAGGCCCTCCTCTCTGCGAAGATAGAGCTCAACGACGCCCTCGCCCGCGAGATGGGCTGCATGATGGGCACCAGCGGCGGCGTCTTCGCCCAGGGCAACCAGGAGCAGATCGCCGAGACCCGCGGGCCCGGCCGTGTCGACCCGCTCATCATCCCCAAGCTCGGCCAGCACATGGCCGCCGGACGCATCGGCCGCGAGCTGGGCCTGCGCGGCCCCAACACCGCCATCAGCAGCGCCTGCGCCAGCGGCACTGACGCCATCGGCCACGCCTGGCTCATGATCCGCAACGGCAACGCCGACATCATGCTCGCCGGCGGCTGTGAGGCCATGGTCCATCCCGTCGTCGTCGCCACCATGGCCCTCATGGGCGCGCTCTCGAAGGGCTACAACGACACCCCGGAGAAAGCCTCCCGCCCCTTCGACCTCCACCGCGACGGCTTCGTCCTCGGCGAAGGCGCCGGCGTCCTCGTCCTCGAATCGCAGGAGCACGCCGAGTCCCGCGGCGCCACCATCCTCGCCGAGTACATCGGCCACGGCTGGTCGTTCGACGCCGTCGACGACGCCGCCCCCGATGCCGAGGGCCAGTCGCTGAGTATGGCGCGCGCCCTGAAGTCCGCCCGCATCGCCCCGGACGAGGTGTCGTGGATCAACGCCCACGGCACCGCCACCCCCTACAACGACAGGACCGAGACGCAGGCGATCAAGATGGCCTTTGGCGAAAGCGCCGCCTACCGCGTCCCCGCCAGCAGCATCAAGTCGATGGTCGGCCACGCAGCCGGGGCCGCCGGCGCGCTCGAAGCGGTCGCCTCCGTGCAGGCCATCCGCGATAACAAGATCCCGCCCACCATCAACCTCGACACGCCGGACCCGGAGTGCGATCTCGACTACGTGCCCCACAAGGCGCGCGATGCGAAGGTCGATACGGTGCTCAGCAACAGCTACGGCATGGGCGGCCAGAACAGCACGCTCATCTTCCGCCGCTGGCAACCCTGACGCACGTCACGGACACTGGCCCGCCGTGGCAATGATCTGCGCCAGCATAAGCTGATCGCCCGAGCTGACCACGCCGTCCTTGTTCACGTCGAAGCTGACCAGCCGCAACGATGGCGACACCTCCCGGATGATCTCGAACACCATCAGGAGTTGGTCCCCCGCGTTCACCACGCGGTCGCCATTGATCGAGGCCGCCTCGCAGCCGTCGCGCGCCAGGCCCGTCGAGGGGTAGCCGTCCTGGTCGCCGTCCGTGTCCGCAACGTTTGGGTTCGTGTTGTACCCGCAAAACTCGACACGATCTTGGATACGATCGCCGTCGGTGTCCGCAGTCGAGCCGCAGGCTGCCGGCGACGGCTTGCTGCCGGCATTTGCCGGGTTCGTGCCCAGCGCGCACTCCGGGCCATCGAGCGTGCGGTCGCCGTCGGTGTCGCGGTTGGTCGCGCTCAGCGCCCCGCTCCCGTTGCAGCCCGCGGGCTCCGCGCTGTCCAGCAGGCCGTCGTTATCGTCGTCGGTGTCGCAGGCGTCCCCCTGCGCGTCGGAGTTGGGCCAGGAGCGATCGTCCTGCGTTGACGGCGGCGTCTGGTCGATGTAGTTGCGGTCTGCGTTCTCCTGGCCGGGGTTAGCCACCGTGGGGCAGTTGTCGGATGGGTCCGCGACCCCGTCCATGTCCGTGTCCGCCGCGCTGACGATGCGATGGATCGCCCCGCCGAAGTAGTCGGCTACGTACAGCTCTCCGGCGCTGTCCTCGCCAAAGCTGCTGATCAGGAACGGCGCGACCAGTTGCTCGCTCATGGGCCAGCTCGGACTGCCCGGCGTCGCCGTCCAGATCGTCCCGCTGCAGAAATCGCCGAAAACGTAGCTCCCCGCGATCGAAGGGATCAGCGAGCCCCGGTAGCGGTACCCCCCGGTGACCGAGCAGTGGCCGTTCGTGTGCGAATACTCCGCGACGGGTGGCGTGAGCGATGCGTGGCCACAGCCAACACCCTCGTTCAGGTAGCAGGAGCTACCTTCCATGATGTGCCAGCCGTAGTTCACGCCGCCCGCGCCTCCCGCCGGCTGATAGTCGATCTCCTCCACGCTGATCTGGCCGACGTCCGCGATGAACAGGTCGCCGGTCGCGCGGTCGAAGCTGAACCGCCACGGGTTGCGCAGGCCGTACGCCCAGATCTCGTCGCGACCCGGCGTGGCGCCAGCGAAGGGGTTCGTTGGCGGGATGCCGTGGTAGGGCGCAGTGTTCACGCTCTGGTCCACGTCGATGCGGAGGATCTTCCCCAGCAGCGTGTTCACGTTCTGCGCGTTGTTCGCGGGGTCACCCTCCCCGCCCCCGTCGCCGATCGCTGCGTACAGGTATCCGTCCGGCCCGAACGCGAGCTGCCCGCCGTTGTGGTTCTGGTTCGTTGGATGCGGGATCGTCAGCAGCGGGACGCCCGAGGCTGCGTTCGCGATGTCGGGGTTCGCCGAGACCGCATACCGCCGGATGACCACGTCGCCCGACGCGTTCGTGTAGTGGATGAAGAAGTACGGCGTCGCCGGGTAGTTCGGGTGGAAAGCCAGGCCAAGCAGCCCTTCCTCGTTTCCCGGTGACGCCGGGAGCAGCGACGACACGTCGAGGAAGGGCGTCGGCAGGATCGACGAACCGTTGTAGATCTTGATACGCCCGCCCTTCTCGATAATGAAGAGCCGGCTGTCGCCTGCGCTGACGATGCCAAGGGGCGCGCTCAGACCGCTCGCCCCCGAAAGGGGCTGGAGGGCGATCGTTCCGGCTGCCGCCACGGTGGGGGTCCGCGGGCGCCTCGCATGGGTGCCCAGGGCGAGGGCGAGCGCCAACGCGGCGAGAACAAGAGGAACGAACCTGGTCATTGGCGAATCCTCGGGGCGGGGGAAGGCCCATTGGGCAGGTGGCCAGTATAGCCCCTCACCAGTGACGGATGCGTCAACACCTCGTTCGCAGGGGCGTTGCACTTTGATCGTCCTGTCGCTCCTTCGTCTTAACGTCGATCGAGCCCGGAAACGCCGGTTCTCGCGTTGCCCGATCCGCTCCGTGATGGACTTGATACATCTGGATGAACCCCAGGCAGTTCCCCGGCACAATCCCTGAAGGAGATGGTGATGCCCGGTTTTGTTCGCCGCGCCCCGAAGGCGGCCCGGCCGATCGTCTGCGGCTTTGAGAGCTACCCGCCCCTGCTTCGGGACATCCCGCAGGCCGATCATTCCTCCAGATGCGCAAACAGATGGCTACTCTGGCCCCGCTCCTGGCTGTGTTGGCCGTCGGCTCCGCGAGCGCCATTGGCCTGCGCGCACTCGACGAGTATCAGGCCGTGCGGGACGACCGCTCGCTCACACTGGAGTCGGCCAGCGCCCGCGCCAACCTCATCAGCGCGACGGAATGGGAGGCCATCGCCTCCGGTACGGTCTCAGAGGAACTGTCCGCCCTGAAGGTGGCCCAGTCCGAAGCTCTTCGCGCGTCGCTGGCGAGCGCCGGCAACGATCCTGGACTCGCGGACGCCGGCGAAGCCTACCTCGCCGCCGTGGACGAGGAGTTCGCCCTGCTCGAACAGGGGAAGCTCGACGAGGCTGCGGAGATCGACGAGGCGCGCGTAGATCCCAGCTTCGAAGCCCTGCACGAAACGATGGACGAGGCGCTTTCGCATGCGCAGGTCGAACACGACCGCGCGCAGCGCGTCGAGACGTTTGGCTCCGCCGCCATCAGCCTGGGAGGAGCGCTGCTCATCGCCGCGTTGCTCTGGCGCGTCGCGCAGACCAAGCGCCGCGCGGACGTCATGGAGGCCGAACAGGCGGCGCTTCGTGCCAGCGAGTCACGCTTCCGGCCGCTCGTCCAGAACGCGATGGACATGATCACCGTGATCGACGCGGCGACGTACGTCAGATACCAGAGCCCTTCCTCCGCGGAAGTGCTGGGGCGCGACGCCGCCACGATCGAGGGACGCCTCCTCCAGGACCTGATCCACCCCGATGATCGCGCGTCCTTCCTCGCCTACCTGGACGACGAGAACGCCCACAGCGTGGTCCCGTTGCAGACCCGCATGCTCCATGCCGGCGGCGACTGGCGTTCTATCGAGATTCGCGGGACCAACCTCCTCGACGACCCCAACGTCGCCGGCTACGTACTGAACGCCCGCGACATCACCGCCCGCGTGGAGCTCGAGGAGCAGCTCCGCCATCAGGCGTTCCATGACCCCGTGACCGGCCTCGCGAACCGCGCCCGCTTCATGGACCGCCTCGATCACGCGCTCGCACGGATCGCGCGGCGGGCAGGCCCGCTTTCTGTGCTATTCCTGGACGTGGATAACTTCAAGACCATCAACGATACCCTCGGCCATGCCACCGGAGATCGCGTGCTCGTCGCGCTTGCCCAGCGGCTCACCGGCTGCCTCCGCCCTGACGACACCCTCGCCCGCTTCGGCGGCGACGAGTTCGCGGTCCTCCTGGAGGACGCCTCGGGCAGCGATGCGCGCACCGCCGGCGAGCGCATCCTGGATGCCCTGCGAACGCCGTTTCTGGTCGCCGGACACGAGCTCTTCGTGCGCGTCAGCGTGGGCGCCGTCGCCTCCGCCTTCAGCGATGAAGAACCCGAGGACCTGCTCCGCAACGCCGATGTGGCGATGTATGCGGCCAAGGCGCGCGGCAAAGCCCGCGTCGAACTCTACGAGCCCGGCATGCAGGCAGGCGTTCTGGAGCGCTTCGAGCTCCTGGGAGACCTGGAGCGCGCCCTCGAGCGGGGCGAGTTCGTGGTTTTCTACCAGCCCACCGTGATTCTGAGCACCGCGCAGGTTACGGGCGTAGAAGCGCTCGTCCGCTGGCGCCACCCGACGAAGGGCCTGATCCAGCCCCTCGACTTCATCTATCTCGTCGAGGAGACCGGGCTCATTCTCCGCCTGGGCCGCTGGGTGCTCGACCAGGCGTGCGCCCAGGCGAAGAAGTGGCAGACCGGGCGGCCCGGCGAACCACCGTTCAGCGTCGCCGTGAACCTCTCCGTGAAGCAGCTCAGGCCAGCCCTTGTCGATGAGGTCGCGGCCACACTACGCGCCTCCGGTCTCGATCCCGCCTCCCTCATCCTCGAGGTCACGGAAACGGCCATGATGCAGGACAGCGCGCTGTGCGAGACCGTGCTCCGCAGCCTCAAGGACCTCGGCGTTCGAATCGCCGTCGACGACTTCGGCACGGGATACTCCTCGCTCAGCTACCTCAGCCGCTTCCCGATCGACATCCTGAAGATCGATAAGTCCTTCGTCGACCGGATCGGCACGGGCGATGCGGAGGTGACAAACGCGATCGTCGAGCTCGGCCAGCACCTGAACCTCGAGATCATCGCCGAAGGGATCGAGCGCGCCGAGCAGTCCGCGTCGTTGCAGGCCCTCAGCTGCTTGCAGGGGCAGGGGTACTACTTCGCCCGGCCCATGCGCCCCGAGGAGCTGGAGCGCCTCCTCCACCAGGACGCCAGATCCCGCGAAGCCGCCTGAGCCACATCCTCCATCCTCCATCCTCCATCCTCCATCCTCCATCCTCCATCCCCTTCCGTCCGATCGGCCCTCGATGGCTCGCCCGCGTTCGTGCGACGATCACTGTGATCGTGGCGCAGCGAGATGAGCCGATACCGGGAGGAATGCCATGCCACCGCTGAAAGAAGCCGTCGATGATTTCCTCGCCCAGAAACGCATCGCCGTCGTGGGCGTCTCCCGCGACTCGGCGCAGGCCGCCAACCTGGTCTATCGGACGCTGCGCAAGGCGGACTACGAGGTGTTCGCCGTCAACCCGCATGCTGAAGAGGTCGAGGGCGATGCCTGCTATCACGACCTGAAGTCGATCCCGGGTGGCGTCGCCGCCGCCGTCATCGCCACCCCGCCGGAGATCACCGATGCCGTCGCCCGGGAATGCGCGGAGCAGGGTGTATCCCGCGTCTGGATGCATCGCTCGTTCGGCAAGGGCAGCGTCTCCAACGATGCCGCCGCCTACTGCCGCGAGCACGGCATCACCGTCATCGCCGGCGCCTGCCCCATGATGTTCCTCCCGGGCGCCGACGTAGGACACCGCTGCATGCGCTGGATGCTCAAGCTCACCGGCGGCCTGCCGAAGCCTTAACTGTCACACCCGCCGCGGAATGATCGTCCTGACCCTGGCCCCCGATGCAGGCCGCCTCCCCCGAAGCCGCCCGAGCCCCACCTCCATCGTCCATCCTCCGTCTTCCATCCTCCATCCTCCATCTGGTCGCGCGCGCCATCAGCCGCGATACTCCTGCATCATGCCGCCAGCCCGCAGGGCGCCGAACGCGCCGACGCCCATCGCGACCGGGAGGTCATCTTGACGAATTCGCTGTATCTCACCGTCGCGGTCCTGGTCGGCGTTGGCGCGGCCACGCAGAGCGCGCTGCTTGCGGCCATGGGGCGCGACAAGGGCCCGTACGAAGGCACCTGGATCAACATGCTCGCCGCCATCGGCGGGCTGTCCGTGATTCTCGTCGCGCGGGCCATGTTGGGGCGCTCGCCGATGCTTCCCTCGCCGTTCAACCACGCGCTCGCCTTCGCCGTCGTCATCGGCGTCACCGGCGTCGCGCTCGCGATCTCCGTGCGCGGCCTGAACCCCGTCTACGCCATCACCGGCCTCTTCGCCATCGCGTACCTCCTTGGGATCGGCTACGGCGCGCCCAGGATCGGCATCGCGCTGTTCGTCGCCGGCGTGACCGTCGGGCAGCTCGGCGGCGCGCTCGCGTACGACCACGTCGGCGCGTTCGGGCTCGACGTGCATCACGCCAGCGTCACCCGCGTGGCCGGCCTCGCCGTCGTCCTCGCCGGCGCGCTCATCGTCCGCTTCGCGCCCTGACGCGCTAACGCGCCGGCTGCACGAGCGCGTTCTCGTACGCGTAAATCGCGATCTGTATGCGGTCCCGCAACCCCAGTTTCATGAGCACTCGCGCCACGTGCGTCTTCACCGTCGTCTCACCAATTACGAGCGAGTCCGCGATCTCCCCGTTCGACAGCCCGCGCGCGACAAGGCGCAACACTTCCAGTTCGCGCGCCGTAAGCGACGACACCTCCTCTGGTACCCCCGCGTTCGGTGCCGCCCCCCGTGTGTAGTGCTCAATGAGCCGCCTGGTGACCGACGGCGCGAGCAGTGATTGACCGGCCGCGACCGCGCGTATTCCGGCAACGAGCTGATCGGCCGGGGCGTCCTTTAAGAGGAAGCCGCTCGCGCCCGCCCGGAGCGACTCGTACACGTATTCATCCATGTCGAACGTCGTCAGCATCAACACGCGCGGACCGTCGGGCGCGATGATGCGACGCGTCGCTTCCAGACCGTCCATGTTGGGCATGCGGACATCCATCAGCACAACATCGGGCTTGGCCTCCTTCGCGGCGGCGATCGCCTCGACCCCGTCGCCCGCCTCCCCAACCACTTCGATGTCGGGCTCACTCTCCAGGATCATCCGGAAGCCCGTTCGCACGAGCGCCTGGTCGTCGACGATTAAGACGCGGATGCTCATGACACCTCGGCGTCCAGCGGGATATGGGCCGACACCGCGAATCCGCCTTCGCGCGTTTGCACGGCCGACAGCGTGCCGCCAAACATCGCCACACGCTCTCGCATGCCTATCAGTCCGTGGCCCTCCGTGAGCCCCGCGGCATTGCGCCCCGTGCCGTTGTCGCTCACCGCCAGCTCCACAGCCTGCGGCAAGTACCGCACGGTCACATCCACGGCCGTGGCCGAGGCATGCTTGATGACGTTGGTCAGCGCTTCCTGGACGATACGATATGCGGCCAGGTCCGCGCCCATCGAGAGGGCGCGTTGTTGGCCCTCCACCTTGATCCCCGCGTCGATGCCCGCAGCGCGCGCGCGCGCGATGAGTTCATCCACCTGCGCCAGTCCGGGCTGCGGCGCCACCCCGTGCGATCCGTCGTCTGCCCGCAGCACCCCCAGCAGACGCCGCAACTCAACCAGCGCCTGGCGGCCGACGGTCTCGATCGATGACAGCGCATCGCGCGCGCGGGCAGGGTCGCCCTCGATCACGCGCTGTGCCGCGCCCGCCTGCACGACCATGACGCTGACGTTGTGAGCAACGACATCGTGCAGCTCCCGGGCGATGCGAGAACGCTCCTGCGCCACCGCGAGCCCGGCCTGTTGCTCCTTTTCGACGGCGAGACGCTCGGCTCGCGCCCGCGCGTCATCCGTGGCCGTCTCCCGGCGCCGAATCGCCCGGCCTGCGACCCAGCCGGTACCGAGAAAGATCCACACACTGAAGGTGTCGCTCTGGCTCTGAAGGCCCCCCGACACTCCCAGGAGCCCGGTTCCCGCGAGAGCCGCGATGAGCCCCCACAGAGCCCGGTCGTTCGGCTCGTGCGCCCCGACGCTGTAGGCGGCGAAGACCCACACGAGAAACTGTGAAAAGGACTTGAAATCCGGATACACCACACTGCTCAAGAGGGCGCCGGCCATCACCGCAACGAGCGCTGCTACCGGTGCGACTCGGCGCGCAGCAAGCGGCAGGACTCCAACCAGGCCACAGAGCGTCGCCAGTGCGGGTCTGTCGACCCCGCCGCCGAGCAACGGCACGTAAATCTCCAGCACCAACAGCACGGCCAGCGGCAGCATGGTGAACACGTCGTTCCGCACCACGCGCCGCAACTCGCCGTCCGGCATATCGTCGCGCCGGCTTCGGAACTTCTTCAGCATGCTGCAAGCGTACATCCGCGCGCACCGCCCTGCATCGGCCGTGCCGGCGATTAGACGTCATCCTCGCGGAGGATGCGACGGGGAGCGGAATCATCCAAGCGCCGATGGCATGTTCATGCCCGCGGCCGACGCGAGGCCAGCGCTGCGAGGCTAGTCTGGACCGCATCGGAACCACATCGTTCACACACGGGGAGGACATCAACATGAAGATGCCGATTGGCATGCCGCTTGCGGGCCTGGCGGTGATAACGGCGTTGCTGGCCATCGGATGCGGCGACAACGACGAGATGACCGTCGCGGAGTTCATCAACAAGAGCTATGAACTGCAACTCGAACACGAGGCCATCTCAGGACCTCTTCACGTCAAGTTCGAAGAAGGGACCGCCGACCTTGCTCTCACGGACAAGCTTCCCGCCGATGTCACGGACACGCTGACGAAGTTGTTTGTCGAGGAGGAGCGCTTCGCAGGACAAATTGACAGCATCGACGCGCCGAGCGGGGTGGAGGATATCCAGACCGAGGCGGTCGCGGCGTTGAAGGCGGACGCCGCCTACGGTCGCGAGGTCGTCACCGCCCTCCCGAACGCAGCGACTCTGGGCGACCTCGGCGCGGCCTATGAGAACGAAGAAGGCATCGCCGTTGAGACCCGGCGCGAGAACGCATGCAAGGCCATGCAGCAGCTGGCAGACGACAACGACATCAAGGTTGGCTGGAACTGCTAGCCGGTCTGGCAGCCGGGCCGCCCAGTCCGCACGGCAGTTGAGACGCCTCGACCGGTTCGAGGTAGAAGGAAGAGAAGCTATGAACGCTCGGAATACGCTACGCCTTAGTACAGTGATCGCAAGCGTGCTGTTCACGATCGGGTACTGCGTGGTGCTCGTCGTACCTGGCGCGGGGGATAACCACAAGGAAGAGGATTTCACACGCTTCTACGGCTCCGACGGAAAGATGCTCCTGGCGTTCCTGATGGGGATCACGCTCGTGGCCGGGGCGTTGGCGCTCGTGTGGTTCTTCAACGAGGTGCGATCCAAGTTGGCAGACGACACCCTGAGCCACGTCGGCTACACCGCTGCAGTGATCGGCGCCAGTGCCGCAGCCATTGGCGGCGCGATACTGTTGGCGCCTATCGGCGTCCAGCAGAACTCCGACTCCGCCTTCGTGGGCGTCGCCATCGCATACACCTTCGACCAGGCCGGCCTCGGCGTGATGCTCTTAGTCGGGATGTCGTCACTGGCTCTCGCTACCGCCCTCTTCAGTCTCACAGCCGGGCGCGCACGCCTGCTGCCCTCATGGGCGGCCTGGGTCGGTATCGTGATCGCGGTCGTGATGCTCGGTTCGTACATATGGCTGCCGGGCCTGCTGTTTCCCGTATGGGTCCTCGCGTTCGGCATGCTCCTGCGCTCCGAACCGCTCGCGGCCTGAGCGCGCGATTCAACGGCGGACTGTGGCGGCAGAGTTCGATCTCTGGACGTTCCGCCGGTCGATGACGTCGATGTCTCGACCGGTGGCGGGGGTCCTACTCGCCCGTACCCAGCCGCAGATCCCGCCTGTTGAAGACGTAGTACGTCACCACAAGCAGTGCGACGCACCACGCGCACAGCACGAAGAACGCCACCCAAGGGTCCGGCAGCTCCGACGCCCGCGGCGATTCGCGGAACGCGATCGACAGATACTGGCCATCATCCACCCGGTTCGCCGCCAGCAGCGACGACACGTTGTGCTCGATGCTGAACGTCCGGATGTCCGCCCACGTCCCGCCCAGCGCGCCGAAGATGCTGTTCAGCGTGCCTTCGATGATTACGAACAGGATGATCCCCGTCGATCCGAGCGCCGTCGACCGGCCGATCACCGTGATCGCGAACGCCAGCAGCGCGTACGGCAGCACCCCGAACCCCGCCCGCAAGATCACGATCGCAACGTCGAACACCGTCATGTGCGCGGCCCCGGGCGGATCCAGCGTGATCGCATAGCCCGCCAGCGACGATGTCCACAACATCGACACCACGCCGAACGCGAGCGCCGCGAGCAGCAGGATGGCGCAGAACAGCGCCAGCCCCAGCAGCTTCATCGTCAGCCACTGGTTCCGGCTCTGCCCGCGCGAGATCGCCTGCCGCGCCGTCCCCCAGTTGTACTCCGTCGCGATCCCGCTCGCGATGAAGACGCCGACGATCATCGAGCCCCAGAACTGCCCCGCGTCCAGCAGTGCCGGCAGCGCCCACGGCAGCGCGAACCCCCGTATCAGCTCCGGCAGGTCGCTCCGCAGTTGTGGGTCCGCTTCGTTGCGCAGGCTCCACCACATGGTGTATCCGAACAGCCACACCTGCACGCCCGCCCCCAGCAGCAGCACGGCCAGCAGCACGTACGGCAGCCAGCGCGTCCGCGACTTCATCAGCTCCGCCAGAATCTGCTCACGCATTGGCGTCCGCCCCGGCGGCCGCGTCCGCGCCCTCACCCGTGATCTCCATGAAGAAGTCCTCCAGGTTGTTCTCCTGCGGACGCAGCTCCGTGAGCCAGATCTGCCGCTCGGCAAGCGCCCTGCTGATCGCCGCCGCCTGCGCAGCCGTCTGCTCCTGCGGCGCTTCGACGACAAGCCGCCCGTCCTCGCGCCGTACGGCCACCACGCCCGGTCTCGCCTGCAGCACGGAGATCGCCGATTCGTCGTCAGTCGTGCGAAGCAGCACGGAGGACGCTCGCGCGGACGCGCCGACCAGCGTTTCCACCGGCCCCTGCGTGATCAGCCGCCCCGACTTCAGGATCGCGACGTCGTCGCACATCTGCTCCACCTCGCTCAGGATGTGGCTCGAGACGAAGACGGTCGTGCCGCCGGCGGCAAGCTCGCGGATCAGCTCGCGAAACTCACGGATGCCCGCCGGATCCAGGCCGTTCGTCGGCTCATCGAGGATCACCATCTCGGGCTCGTGCATGATCGCGGCGGCGACCGCCAGCCGCTGCTTCATCCCCAGCGAGAAGTTGCGCACCTTGTCCCGCGCACGCGAGGCGAGCCCGACGCGCTCGATCACCTCGTCGATGCGCTGCTCCGTCGTGTCGGCGCCGATGCGCGCCCACACGCGCAGATTGTCGCGCGCTGAGAGGTGCGGGAAGTACGCCTGCCCTTCCAGCGTCGCCCCGACCCCGCGCAACGCCTGCGCGCGATGCGTCCGGGTGTCGAGCCCCAGGATCTCCACGTGGCCGGCCGTCGGCGAGATGAGGCCCAGTGCCAGCGCGATCGTCGTCGTCTTGCCGGACCCGTTCGGCCCCAGGAACCCGTACACCCGCCCGCGCGTTACTTCGATATCCAGCCCGTCGAGTGCCAGCCGCGAGCCGTAGCGCTTCGTCAGCCCGACCGTGCGCAGGACGACATCGCCGGACGCAGGCGTAGTGGCGCCGATGCTCATGCCTGCGACGATATCAGACCGCGAAGGCTGGAGTTAGCACGCGCCCCATCTACCACGGCGCTGAAGAGTCCTCCATCCTCCACCCTCCATCCTCCATCAAGTCGCCCGTCAGCCCCGCGCCGCATCCCGCACGGCCGCCATGATCTCTCCCGCATGGTCGACGATCATCAGGTGGCCGCCGCCTGGCACAAACGTCGCCCGGCAGCCGGGGATCTCCCGCGCGAAGTACCGCCCGATCGATACCCGCACCACGCGGTCCGCGTCGCCATGCCACAACCGCACCGGCACCGCCCCGACGGCCTGCGGCGTGAACCCCCACGGTCTCGAGAACAACACCAGGTCCTGCGTCATCGCTCTTCCTCCCGGACGCAGCGCTGCCCGCACCTCCTCCACGAACGCCTCGCGCACCTCGCGGCGCTTCGTCACCGTGCGGTCGATCGAACGCGGCATCATCCACTCCCGGGCGCGCGGCGCCCAGAACGCCGTCCACATCGCCGCGAACCACGCCAGCAGTGGCGCCAGCGCCAGCACCGCCCTCGTGAACAACCTCCCGATCCGCCCGCGCCCGTCCAAAGTCGCCTCCGGTGAGCCTGCGCCGCTCACGATCGCGGCCGTAGTCACGCGCTCCGGCATCGCCGCCGCGCAGGCCTGTGCGTGCGGCCCACCGCCGGATAACCCGACCACCCCGAAGCGTTCGATCCCCAGCGCGTCCGCGAGATCGGCGACGTCCGCAGGCCAGTCCGTCAGCCGCCGACCCTTCTTGAAATCGGAACTTCCGTATCCGGGACGGTCGACCGCGATCAGCCGCACGTCCTGCAACCGCGCCGCCTCATCCAGGAACCGCCCTTCCAATAGCCCGCCCGGCGTTCCATGAAAGTAGAAGACAGGCGATCCCAGCCGCCTGCCGTACTCGGCATACGCCAGCTTCCGTCCATCCCGCAGCGTCACGAACGCAGTCTCGTTGGCCATTGCCCCGGATCTTACCTGCCCGGCCCCGCGAAGTGAGGCCGTTCGGCTCCTGACGGCAGGAGCCCTGTTCTGCGTTGATCCAGAAGCGGCATACGCCCCGGCCATGCAGCAACGTGATCGCGCACCCATGCCACCGCGTCAGGAGAAACGGCATGTACACAGAACTCAACAAGACACTTACGCCGGAGCAACAGGCGCTTCGCGACCAGATGCACCGCTTCGCTGCCGAGGTCATCCGGCCCGCCGCCGTAGAGCTGGACAAACTTACCGCCGACGAGGTGATCGCACCCGGCTCTCGGCTCTGGGATCTCTTCCGCCAGGCCTACAGCCAGGCGTATCACCTGCGCGGCTTCCCGGAGCAGCTCGGCGGCGCCGGCCTCTCCCCGCTCGAACAGCACATCGTCGGCGAGGAGATGGGCTGGGCCTCGGCCGGCCTCTCGATCAGCCTCGGCGTCACCGCCTTCCCCTTCTCCTTCGCCGCGCAGTACGCCGCCATCACCGGTAACAAGGACCTGCTGGACGACATCGTCATGCCCTACGTCAACGACCGCGAGGGCAAGTACATCGGCTGCTGGGCGATCACGGAACCGGACCATGGTTCCGACACCCTCCTCTTCGGCACCGATCAGTTTCGCGACCCCTCCATCACCTTCCAGGTGCAGGCGCGGCGCGACGGCGACGACTGGATCATCAGCGGCCAGAAGTCCGCCTGGGTCTCGAACGGCACCATCGCCACGCACGCCTGCACCTTCCTCACCGTCGAACCGTCGCGCGGCATGGATGGCGGCGGCGTCGCCGTCATCCCCCTCGACCTGCCCGGCGTGACCAAGGGCCCGCCGCTCCGCAAGCTCGGCCAGCGCGACCTCAACCAGGGCGAGATCTTCTTCGACGACGTCCGCA
>JACRBR010000229.1 GCA_016213125.1 Chloroflexota bacterium
CGGCGCCGCGCTTCTGCTCGGTGACGACGTCGAGTCGGCGGACGTCGACCATCCAGTCGCCCTGGTGCTCCAGATCTTCGAGGACGGCCCAGACGGCCTCGGGCGGGGCGGGGATGTGGATGCGGACGGTGATGGTGGCCACGGTTGTCCCTTGTCCCTTGTCCCTTGTCCCTTGTCCCTTGTCCCCTACGACTATACTCCGCTGATGCGGGAGTTTCGGGGGCGGATGTCGCGGCGCATGCAGACGGTGGTTCGCATCGTCGTGCTGTTCTGCATCGCGCGGGTGGCGTTCGGGGTGGTGGCGATCGCGTTTCTGTCGGACGGCGGGCTGGCGTACAGCCTGCGGGCCACGCTCATACTCGCAGCGGCGGCTGTTGTGAGCGTGGGGGTGGCGCTGCTGCTGCGACGGCCCCTCGCGAGAAGAAACCGCTAGCAACGCAAGGGACGTTCGCGAGACGAACAACTGCAGGACAGGTCTAAAGACCTGTCCGTACGGGTACGGGATCCTCGGTACTCAGACCTCCGGATTCAGACTTCTGACTTCGCTGCTCAACTGACCACGCCTTCTCGAGAAGCAGGCTCCGGTGGCTTCGCTTCCGACGGCGCCTCGGTAGAGGGCGTCATCTGCTCGGCGATGTCGCCGGGCGGGGCGCCTCCGACGCGGATGCGGGCCGGGCGGGGCATGTCGGGGTTGGCGACGGAACGTTCGGCCGCCTCCTGGATCGCCTCGAAGAGGCCAAACGGCACCGGCAGCACGATCGTGCTGTTCTTCTCGGTCGCGATCTCGGACAGCGTCTGCAGCAGGCGGAGCTGCAGCGTCGCCGGATCCTGGGACATGATGCGGCCGGCTTCCGCGAGGCGCTCGGATGCCTGCAGCTCGCCGTCGGCGTTGATGACCTTGGCGCGGCGCTCGCGCTCGGCCTCGGCCTGGCGCGCCATGGCGCGCTGCATGCCCTGCGGCAGCTCGACATCCTTCACCTCGACGACGGAGACCTTCACGCCCCACGGCTCGGTCTGCTCGTCGATGATCTTCTGCAGCTTGTTGTTGATGGCCTCGCGCTCGGAGAGCAGGTCGTCGAGCATCGACTGGCCGAGGACGCTGCGGAGCGTGGTCTGGGAGATCTGGGATGTGGCGCGGAAGTGATCGAGGACCTTCGTGACGGCGTCCTCCGGCTGGGTGATGCGGAAGTAGATGACGGCGTTGACCTTCACGGTGACGTTGTCGCGCGTGATGCACTCCTGGCTGGGGACATCCATTGTGACCGTGCGCAGGTCCATCACCACCATGCGCTCGATGATGGGCAGCACCAGGAACAGCCCGGGGCCGCGCGCGCCTTCGAGACGGCCGAGCCGGAAGATGACGCCGCGCTCGTACTCGGAGACGATCTTCACGGCGAAGAAGAGGACGATGAGGCCCCACGGCGGAATCAGCAGCAGGTAGGAGAACGCCGTCAGCAGCACGCGGACGCCGGCCGCCAGCCCGCCTTCGTTATCCGCGCGCTCGATGCGTGGCCTATCGATCTGAGGGGGGATCTCGGCCGCCATGTCAGACTCCTTTCAAAGCGCTCCACGACGACTGCTGCGCTGAAGTGTACGGTGACGGAGGACTGAGCACCCAGCTTCGAGGGCCACGAACCTATTTCACGGCCCGCAACCCCTATAACCTAAAACCCACAACCTATAACCTCACGGAGACGGAGGGACGCCATGCTCGAGCACGTAGACCGGATGCAGCTTGCGGTGCGGGACCGCCACGCGGCGGCGCAGAGCTTCGCCAGCATCTTCGACGCACAGCCGGTGCGCGACGACGAGGTGCGGCACCTGAACGCCAAGCGGCGCGTCGTGCACGCCGGGACGTCCGAGTTCGAGCTGCTGGAGCCTGCGGGCGACGGTCCGGTCGCCGACTACGTGTCGCAGTGGGGCGAAGGGCTGTTCGGCGCGGGGTTCTCGACCAACGACGTGCAGGCGCTGGCGCGGCGGCTGTCGTCGAAGGGCGCCGTGTACACGGAGGAGGGCGGGCAGCTCTTCATCGCGCCGGACCAGACGCCCGGACTGCGCATGGTGATCTCGCAGGAGGTCGCGCGGCCGATGGTGGGGCTGATGCGCTACCTGTACGAGGCGACAAACCTGATCAACGACCACGAAGCAGCGGCCGGCTTCTACGCCGACCGTTTCGGGCTGGACCAGTCGAGGTTCTGCCCGATCAAGAGCCATGATTACGGCTACAAGGGCCAGCTCACGATGTTCAACCCGCCGGAGCGCCTCGACCGCATCGAGCTGTCGGAGATCACCGACCCGCAGATGCCGATGGGGCGGTTCATGACGCGGCGCGGCGGCGAGACCCTATACATGTGCTACATCGAGTGCGAAAGCGTGGACCCGATCGCGCAGCGGCTGAGTGCGCTGGGTCTGCGGTTCACGCGCGGCGGCGAGAACTCGCACAATCCCGACAACATGTTCATCCACCCGACCGCGCTGCACGGCGTGCTGATGGGCTGTAGCCGCACGAACGCGGCGTGGGTGTGGTCGGGGCATCCGGAGTTGTTCAAGCGCGGGTAGTGGCTCAGTGTCTCACTGTCTCAGTGCTCAGTGCTCAGTGCTCAGTGAACCTGTAAATCGATAGATTGCTGGCGCTGTCGCTAGACGGCGCGGTGGCCCCAACACAAGATTCTTCGCTGCGCTCAGAATGACGCACCTCCTACAGCAGCGCCACTGACGCGCTGACGTGCTGACGCGCTCTACCCGGCGCGCCAGTAGCGCTTTCCGTCGACGCGGACGATGTTGCCGAAGCCGGGGAGGGGGAAGTGGCCGGCGACGAGGCGCATCTTCTCCTCTTCGATGCGCTGGACGACCTTCTCGCGCGTCTTCTGGGCGAGCGGCGGGTCCATGTCGAACACGGGCGACCAGAGCTCGGTAACCTGCGCCGGGTGGTGGCAGATGTCGCCCCAGATGATGCCGGTCTCGCCCGCGGAGGAGATGATGAAGGACTGGTGCGCGGGCGTGTGCCCGGGCGTCGGCAGCAGCGTGATCTCATCAGTGACCCTGTACTCGGCACCGACAAGCTCGATGTCGGCAGCGTCGCGGAGCGGGAGCACGCAGTCGAGGATGTACGTATTGCCGCCCGCGTTCGCAACCTCGGGATCGGTGAAGTACTCCCACTCGTCCTTGTTGAAGAGGTGCTTCGACTTCGGGAACGTCGGAACATACGCCTCGCCGCGCAGTGTGGTGTGCCAGCCGACGTGGTCGATGTGCATGTGCGTGTTCGCGACAACGTCGATGGACTCCGGCGAGACGCCGATCTCGGCGAGCGCGTCAGGCAGGCGGCCGTTCGGGAAGAAGGGGCGGTCCTTCGCGCCGATGCCCGTGTCGATGATGATCGTCTTGCCGGCGCTCCGCACCAGGTACGACGTGATGCTCAGGTTCATGCTGGAGCCGTCGTCTGAGAGGAACTCCTTGTGCGCGTGCCACGCCGTCGCCTCGATGCTGGGGAACATGAGGTTGCACGGCGCGGTCAGTCCGGCGGCATCCGCCACGGCCGTGATCTCTACGTTGCCGATGCGGATGGTGTTGTCGGACATGCATCCCCCTGCCTGAGCCAATGTGGCGGGCTACCGCGCGGGCTATCGCGTGGGCCACAGAAGATAGCCACGAAGCGGGTCAGCCGCAACGGGTGGCGCGGTGGGGCGGCCAAGGCCTATACTCACGTCATTCCCCAATAGAAAGGACCGCGAGATGCCGAGGCCGTTTTGTTACCTCCAGAAGCGTTTTATCCCGCTGGAGGAGGCGCGGCTGCCGGTAATGACGCACGCCTTCCTCTACGGGACGGCCGTGTTCGAGGGCGTCCGCGGCAACTGGTCGGACGAGCGGGGCGAGACGCTGATCTTCCGCCCGATCGAGCACTTCCAGCGGCTGAAGCAGTCGGCCCACATCATGCACATCGGGCTCCCGCAGTCGGCGGAGGAGCTGAGCGACATCACCGCGCAGGTGGTGGCGAAAGCCGGGTTCCACGAGGACACCTACATCCGGCCCATCGCCTACAAGAGCGGCGAGGTCATCGGGCCGAAGCTGGATGGCGTCGAGGACGACTTCATGTGCTTCGCGATCCCATTCGGGAACTACCTGGACCCGTACGCCGGGCTGCGCTGCCAGACCTCCACATGGCGCCGCGTGCCTGACACCTCGATCCCGGCGCGCGCGAAGGTGAACGGCCTGTACGTGAACTCCGCCCTGGCCAAGACCGAGGCCGTCGAGAACGGATTCGACGAAGCCATCATGCTCAATGACGACGGCCACGTGTCGGAGGGTTCGGGCGAAAACCTGGTGATGGTGCGCCACGGGAGGCTCATCACGCCGGCGCGCAGCGACAACGTGCTTGAAGGCATCACGCTGGATTCAGTGTTCGAGCTGGCACGCAATTAGCTGGGGATCGAGATCATCGAGCGGACCGTCGACCGCTCGGAGCTGTACATCGCGGACGAGGTCTTCCTCACGGGCACCGCGGCGCACATTTCGCCGGTGGGCGAGGTCGATCGTCGCGCCGTGGGTACGGGCGAGGTCGGCCCGATCACCAAGAAGCTGCAGGACCTGTTCTTCGACATCATCCGCGGCCGCAACCCGAAGTACGGCCGCTGGGTTCGCGGCGTGAAGCCGGCCGATGAGGGAGCTGCGGTCGGGGCAGGGGCGCGAGCCAAGGCCTGATGGAGTTCAAACCACCCCGCGCACTGGGCACGCTGGTCGGCGGAGGGATCGCCGCGTGGTGCTTTGTCGTGACCCTGGCGCTGGTCGTTCGCGGGATCACGTACGACGTATCGCTGGGGATCATCTCGCTCTACGCGGTGGCGACCGTGTTCTTCTTCATCGGCGTGCTGTTCGTGTACTGGACGTACAGCCTGGGCACGCTGCGCTACACGCTCGATCGCAACGCGCTCACGATCACCTGGGGCGACATTCGCCAGCTGGTGCCGATCTCCATGATCGAGCGGTTGGTGCCCGGACGCGAGCTGTCGAACCCGCACATCGCCGGCGTGAGCTGGCTGGGGCACCACGTCGGCAAGTCCGAGATCGAGGGCGGCATCGGTGACACCCTCTTTTACTCGACGCACCGCTCGCCCGAGGACCTGCTGTACATCGTGACGCCCTCGCAGTCGTACGCGATATCCGTGCACGACGAAGTAGCCTTCGCGGAGGCGGTGCAGGCGCAGCAGCGGGCGGGATCGCTGGTGGCCGTCGCGCAGGCGCCGGACCGGCTGTACCTGGCCGCGCAGCCGTTCTGGGAGGACCGCACGGCGCAGCTCCTGGCGCTGGCGGCGTTCGCGGCATTCTTCGCGATGTTCGGGTACGTGTACCAGCAGTACCCGGACCTGCCGCAGAGCATCGCGCTGTCGTTCCCGCAGCTCAACGGCGTCACCCGCGTCGGGGACAAGAGCGAACTGCTGAAGCTGCCGATGACGGGCATCGGAATCCTGCTCTTGAACCTGGGCCTGGGCTTCGCCGCGCACGCGTGGGAGCGCATGGTCGGCTACGTGCTGCTCCTGGCGGCGATTGGCGCGCAGGCGATGCTGCTGGCCGCAGCGATCATCGCCCTGAACTAAGACCCACCGGCACCCCGCACCGCACCGCAAGTGGATCCCATCCGCCTCCCTCGATGGCGCTACGATCGAAGCGATGGAAGCGCTGATCGAGTCCACGTACAGGTTCTACCCGGCCAGCGTGCTCCTCCCGTTCGGAGCCGGCGTCACCATCGCCGGGCTACGCCGCTGGGCCGGTACGCTTCGTCTGCCTGCCGCCGATCCGGCGAAGTCGCTGGCGATGATGCAGGCGTTCCGCGTGTGGATCATCGGGCTGGCGATCGCGGCGCTGGCGGTGGCGTGGATGGGGCAGATCCTGTGGCTGGCAGTGCTGGCACTCGCCGTC
>JACRBR010000230.1 GCA_016213125.1 Chloroflexota bacterium
GCAGGGGTGCTCGTGCAAGGCGGGGTGCCCGGGCTGCGTGGGGCCGTCGATCGGCGAGCACGACACGAACAAGCGCGCGGCGGGGCTGCTGCTGCGGCGGCTGGTGGATCTCGAAGATGGACTGCGGGCGACCGACGATGCACAGCCGGGGACGGCTGTGCCACACACGGCAGTGGCACACGGGGCTGAGGATGCACAGCCGGAGGCTTGGGCCGAGCAGGGGAGCCCGGTCGGCGATGCACAGCCGGGGACGGCTGTGCCACACAAGCTGTCGGCGGCCGGCTGACGATCGTGGTGGCTACACCGACGCTCGATCGGCTTCGTCATGCGATCAAGGCGCACCTCGCTGCACAGCCGGGGGCGCGGGCGAGGGCGCCCGCGCTCCATACAGGGCAGGGGGAGCTGCCGCCGATCGAGCAGATCCTTCGTGGAGAGTGGCACGAGACCGCGTATGGGCCGGTCTTCGTCCGCGACGATTGGTTCGCGCTCGACCACGCGCATGGGGCGCACGCGCTGGGCTCGGCGCTGGCGGCCGATCCGGCGGCGCTGGCGCACCTGCTGCGGGCAGAGACGGCGCCGCACCCGGAACGCTATGCCTTCTTCGACATCGAGACGACGGGGCTGTCCGGAGGGACGGGCACGTACGTCGTGCTCGCCGGGCTGGGCACCTTCGAGCGCCCACTGGCCGGAGAGCCGCCGGCGTTCCGGCTGCGGCAGTACTTCCTCGCCGGGCTCCAGCACGAGCGGGCGATGCTGGCGATGCTCGCCGAGGATCTCGCGCGGTTCGAGGCGGTAGTGACGTACAACGGCCGCGCGTTCGACGTGCCGGTGATGGAGTCGCGGCTGACGCTTGCGCGGCTGGCCTCGCCGTACCGGGGGATGGCGCACTTCGACCTTCTGCACCCTGTGCGGCGGCTGTACGCGCACCGCATGCCGGGCTGCCGCCTGGCGGAGGCGGAACGGCGGTTGCTGCGCATCGACCGGCCGGACGACGTGCCGGGGTCGTTGATCCCGGCACTGTACCGGGATTACCTGATGGCCGGCCGCGCAGGCCCCCTGCGCGGCGTGTTCCGGCACAACGCCGAGGACGTGCTCTCGCTGGTGGGCGTGTTGTCGTCGCTGGCGGGCCTGCTCTCGCGCGACGACCACGATCCGGACGACGCGATCGCGGTCGCGCGATGGTGGGAGCGCGCGGGCGAGTCGCAGCGGGCGATGCGGCTATACGGGGCGGCGCTGCCGTGGCTGGAGGGGGGCGACGACTGGGCGTGGGCGGCATCGCGGCATGCGGGGCTGTGCAAGCGGCACGGGCCGCGTGCCGAGGCGGTCGAGATCTGGCGCCGGCTGTGGGCGTCTGGCGATCGGGCGGCGGGGCTGGAGCTGGCGAAGTACCTGGAGCATCGGGCGAAGGAGTTGGAGGAGGCGGCCGGCGTGGTCGAGCTGCTGCTCCGGGGCGCGAGGGCGACTGAGACCGTGGATCTATCACGTAGACTGGCGCGTATCCTGCGACGATTGGAGCGGCGAGCTGGACGCACACGTGGACGACGATTCGCGATCACGCCGGGCAGCGCCCGGACCGGCGATCGCCGAGCCAGACGCAACGCAGCGGGCGGCGAGCGAGACGCGGGGACCGCTGGTACCCCTGATGGATGTGTTGCGGAGGCACGCCGCGGGCAACGCGTTTGCGCTGATGCTGGCGGCGATGCTGGTAATGCCGCGGTGGTGGCTCCTGCTGACCTCGCCGGACGATGGCGTGCGCGTGCAGGTGAACGCGTGGGGCGCGAGCGGCATCGGGCTGGATGAGGCGCTCTATGGGGCGCTGGAGCGGGACGCCTACGACGGCGAGATCCCCATCCGCGATCCGTTCCTGGTCGATGCCAGGGGCGCTCCGCAGACGGGGTCGTTCTGGAACATCGCGATCGGCGGGCTGGCCCGCGTCGTCGGCGGTACCGCGGAGGCGCTCGCTGTCGCAACGGCGGTGGCTGCGGTGGCGGCGTTCCTGCTGTACTACGCGCTGGCCTGGCGGCTGACGGGCTCCCGGCTCATGGCAATGAGCGCGATGGGGCTGTCGCTGGCGCTGTTGCACGTGGTCCACCGGAGCCCGGGGTTCCTGGCGCTGCGCCACTGGTCGGTGCTGGAGCCGCTGCTGAAGCTGGACGCGCAGCACGAAGTCCACATCTGGACGCGCTACCTGGCACCGGCGATGCCTCTGCCGCTGTTCTTCGGCATGGTCCTGGCGCTGCCGGCGGCGGTGCTGGGGGGACGGCGGGTGCCGGTTGCGGTCGCGGGGCTGCTGCTTGCGGTGCTCGTCTACACGTACCTCTTCTACTGGCTGTCGCTGGTCCTGGCGCTGAGCGCGTGGGCGGTGTGGCTGGCGCGGTCAGGCGATCGGACGGCGGCGCTGCGTCTCGTTGCGGTGCTTGCGATCGGCCTCGCGCTGGCGTCGCCGGAGCTGGCGTTGCTTGCGCACAACGGGCAGACCCTGCCGGACGACGTGCAGGCGCGGGTGGGGGCGTACGGCGGGTTCGGCCTGCATACGGACTGGATCCGGGCGATCCTGCAGCGGGTGGTGCTGGGCGTGCCGTTCGCGTGGCTGGCGCTGAAGGGGCCGCGCATCAACCGCCTCTATGTGGCGCTCTACGCGGCTCCGCTGGTGCCCGCATCGACGACGGACTGGCTGCCGCAGACGGACCACTTCCTGTTCCAGGCATGGCCGGTGTTCTCCATCCCGCTGTTTATCGCCGGGAGCGTGGAGGGGACCAAGCGCCTGGGGGATGGCCCGCGGCGAGCGGCGGCCGGGGCCGTCGTGGTGGCGGGAGTGCTGGGGTTCGCGCACTTCGGCGCCGTGCAGGTGCGAGGACTGCAGGCCATCGACGCCACCTACGCCATGCCGGAAGACGAGCAGGCGGCCTTCGCGTGGATCGAGGAGAACCTCTCGCCGGACGATACCGTCGTGACGCCGAGCTGGATCACGAACCAGCTCCTGGCGGCGATGACGCCGGCTTCGACCTACCTGGCGGACGGCTTCGTCACCCGGGTCTCCAACGAGGAGCTGGCCGACCGGTATCTGAGGGTCTCGGCGGCGTACGGCATAGACGAGGAGACGGCGTTCTACCGCATCGACCCCGTCCGCGACGTGCCCACCTCCGACAAGAGCATTCCGGACGCGGAGCTGGAGCGGTATTTCGACTCTTCGATGGCGTACTACCTGTTCAACGAGGGGATTCGACGCCCGCGCGATCTCACCGACCGGACGCCCGCGTGGCGGGAGAAGTTCCGTTCGTTCAAGTCGGACAGCGGAGTGCTGGGTGGGCACGACGGGGATTACCTCTTCTGTGGCCACCGGGAGCGGTTCTGGGAAGACGGCACGCCGTCCGCGGGGACGTGGGTGGAGGAAGCGTTCAAGCGAGGCGATGCGGTGGTGTACCGGATCGTCGCTGAGGGCACGGTCGGGGCGCGGGAGTTCGACGGGTGCGGCACCGGGACCGTCAATTAACAGCACCTTTAACGCAGCGGTTACACGGGGGCTTTTGCGGAGCGGTAGGCTGCGAACGGTCGGTAACGCGGGCCACGTGCGGTGCGTTGTAGGGTGTGACAAGGAACATGCCTTTCGATGCGGATGCGCGGGAAATTGCGAATTTGACAGACCGAACCGCACGTCAGTTCTTGATCGGTGCACCGTCTACTGTTATGTTCGTGATGCAGTTTCCGAACCCGTTTGAAGCGCAACACGAACTGTGGCGCGATAGCCTGTCCTGGTTTGTCTAGTAGTTCTTTCTGTCTTAATTGGGAGCACATGCGAACTATGGTGACCAGGGACGCCGAAATCGAGTTTGTCTCGACAAGGGTCGGAACGCAGCCGGTCGAGTACCACGAACTCGGCGGATTCTCCTACAGCGTCAAAGGCGTCTTCGACCGGCTGGTCGCCGCGGCGGCCCTGGTGCTGCTGGCGATACCGATGGCGCTGATCGTCCTTGCGATCAAGCTGACGTCGCCCGGACCGGCATTCATCAAGCAGGAGCGCGTGGGCCGGTTTGGCCGGCCGTTCTACTTCTACAAGTTCCGGTCGATGCGGGTCGATGCGGAAGTCCTTCGCGAGACGCTGGAGGATCACAACGACCACGACCTGGACGTGCCGCTGATCTTCAAGATGCGGAACGATCCGCGTGTTACGAGGATCGGCTCGTTCTTGCGGCGAAGCAGTCTGGACGAACTGCCGAACCTGTTCAACGTCCTGCGAGGCGAGATGAGCATCGTGGGACCCCGCCCTCCGCTTCCGCGGGAGGTGTCGCACTACACGGCATATCACATGCAGCGGCTCTCCACGGTGCCCGGGATGACGGGCCTGTGGCAGGTCGGCGGGCGATGCGAACTGGCCTTCGACCAGATGGTGGAGCTGGACCTGGAATACATCCGCAACTGGTCGCTGTTGGGGGACCTCGGCATCATCCTGAGGACGCCGCTCGTCGTGCTGGGTGGAAAGGGCGCCTGGTAGGGCTTTCCATCCCGGACTTGACATGCCGGGACCTGCCGCGCGTTGTATATCCTGACCCGGTGGAGCATCCCGGCGCATTGTCTCTTGACGGGCGGGAACCTTGAACGAAGAGAGCCGACTACAGCTCGAGCGCTATCTCCAACTCGTTAACCGCCGCAAGTTCGTGCTGGTGGTGCCCATCGTGCTGGCTGTGCTGGGCGCCGCGTTGCTGAGCTTCCTGCAGGAGCCGGTGTACGTCGCGACGGCGACGGCGAGGGTGAACCCCGCGGCCAGCGGCGTCGACACGCAGAGCGCGGGCGCGGCGGACCGGTTCCTGACCACATACTCGGAGATCATCAAGCGGCGGCCATTCACGGACCGCGTCGCACAAGACCTGGACCTCCAGGAAAATTCGGCGAACCTGGATGGCCGCGTCACGACCATTCCCGTGCCGAACTCCGAGCTGATCGAGATCCAGGCAAAGGCATCGGACCCGGACGAGGCCGCGGACATCGCGAACAGCGTGACCACCCTGCTCCGCGACCCGGTGTTCATGGGCCAGTTCGATACGGACGCTCCCGCCCTGCGGAAGCAGGCGGAGGACGCCCGGAACCGCCTCGACGACGAACAGGCTGTTCTCGGCAACCTTCAGACCACCGGGGCGAGCGAGTCCGATATCACGACGCAGGAGCAGGTCGTCGAGGCGGCCCGCAACTCCTACGAGACGCTGCTGACCGAGAGCGAGAATGCGGCACTCAGGCAAGGGGAGGCGGCGCGGGCCTTCATTGTCATCGAGGCGGCGGAGGCCCCCGGAACGCCCGTAAGCCCGCGGTGGATGTTCAATCTCGCGGCCGGACTGCTGGCCGGGCTCGCCGCGGGCGTGGCGCTGTCGCTGGTGCTGGAGTACATCGACCCGACGCTGCGGGGAGTCCGCGACCTGGAGAGCGTGACCCGGCTGCCGGTGCTGGCGTCGATCCCGTTCGGGATCCGCTGGAAGTACCCGCCGCCGCCGGTCTCGACGGACTATCGGCTGCTTTCGACGAAGCTGCGGACTGTGCTGGCGGAATCCAACCGCAAGAGCGTGCTGTTCACGAGCACGCGAGAGGAAGAGGGCAACACCACCGTGGCGACCTACACGGCCATGGCCATGGCGCAGGCGGGCCTTCGGACGCTGTTGCTGGACGCCAACCTTAGCCGCCCCGACCTGCACAAGCTGTTCAACGTGCCGATGTCGCCGGGTCTGTACAACTTCATCTCGCAGAACGGGGTGCGGCCGGCGTTGCCGGTGGCCGAGGCGATCGACGAGATCATCCAGGAGTCGCCCGTGCCGCGCCTGAGCGTGCTGACGGCCGGAACGAAGATGAACGATCCATCGGAGCTGCTGGCATCGTCGGAGATGCGCAGCTTCCTGGATGCGGTGGAGTCGAAGTGGGACGTCGTGGTCATCGACGGGGCGTCGATGTCGTCGGGCGCGGGCTCGGCGGTGATCGCGTCGGCGGTTGATGGCGTGGTGCTGGTGGCGGCCGAAGGGCAGGCGAGCAGCACGAGCGTAGAAGACACGGTGGGGGAGCTAGCCAGCCTGGGAGCGAAGACGCTGGGGCTCGTGTACTGCAAGGCCACCGAAGCCTGAGTTTGCCGAGAAACCGCGAAAGGGTGCGATGACGGAAGCACGTA
>JACRBR010000235.1 GCA_016213125.1 Chloroflexota bacterium
AGTCTCTGTATCCGAGTGCCGGGCCAGGTTGAGCGCCCGGCCGACGATGTCATCGCACGCATCGTTGTACACGCACATCACCACCCAGTCGATGGCCGAGGCGTTCGACAGGGCGGTCGCCAGCGACGTGAGCACGTCGTCCGAGTCCTGCGCGCGGTTAAACGCGTTTGAGACATTGGCGAGCGACTCGAGCTGCTCTCGCTGTCTCGTACGCCGTTCGGAGTCCAGCACGCTCGCAACCAGGTGCGCCATCAACGCGCGCGCGATTTCCAGAAACTCAACCTGGTCTTCCGTGAGGCCGGTCGGCCACGGTCCGCGGACGATGAGCATTTCGGAGTTGCTTTCATCGCCCGGCAGCATGGCCGCAACATGCGTCGCCGGCTGGCCGGGCGCCAGCCCGCCTACATCCTCGACGAGCCTGTTTCGCACCCCAAAGACGCTTGCGCCGACATGGGGGCTTGCGGCGAGCTGCCGCCAGACGATCCAGTAGCCCTTCTGCTTGATCTCGTAGCCGCCGGGGTCGCAGGCGCACCCCAGCCTGATGAACGCGGGATCGCCGGAGCGGACGACATAGACGTCCTCGGCGCCGAGCGCCGCGCGAATCGTCTCACACGCGTGCGTGACGTGGTCAACGGTCACGTCTCGTGTCGTGCACAGGCGTGAAAGCGCGTGTAGCTCCGGTGTCAAGCTGCCCCCAGTGGTCATGCTCGCAGGCGAACAAACCTGCGCGCCGTACATGGATCATCGGCACCGGCGCCGCCCGTTTGATGCGGATGGGTGTATCAGGTGCGGGATTTCGCTCGTTTTGGTCAGACTCAAGGTCAAGACAGCCGCCGGCGGGCTCGCTTGACAGCTCTTTCAGCGCGCCGTTAGACTTGGCCACCCTCCGGGAGACGGCTTCGGCCGAAACACCGGAGGCCATACCTCGGCCATGATCGGGGCTAGTACGTCTGCAAGGCGGGCCTGCAGAGAGCCGGAACAGGTGCAAGCCGGCGGCATCGCGACAGACCGAATGGACCCGGGAGCCTCGGACCGAAAGCGAATGGAGCGTGGGCGCCCCGCCCGCGCAACGCGCGAGTAGTCTCCGACGGGATGGGCGCCGTTATCAGGCCCGCCGCATACCCGCTTTCGCGGGCGTGACGGACTGAGATGGGTCGCTACGGCGGCCCAACGCAGGGTGGTACCGCGAGATTCGCTCTCGCCCCTCGATGGGGTGAGGGCGTTTTTGTTTGAGCGGACAATGGAGCATTGAATACGGCAGCGACCAGGGCGCTGCAAGGAGGACAACATGGGCGAGACGACGAAGTTCCTGTTGCCGGAGTCGGAGATCCCGGAGCGCTGGTACAACATTGCGGCCGACCTGCCGAAGGGGCCGCCGCCGGTGCTTCATCCGGGCACGCAACAGCCCATCGGCCCGCAGGACCTGGCGCCGCTGTTCCCCATGGAGCTGATCAAGCAGGAGGTCAGCACCGAGCGCTACATCGACATCCCCGACGAGGTACGCGAGGTCTACAAGCTCTGGCGGCCGACGCCGCTGATCCGCGCGCGGCGGCTGGAGAAGGCCCTGGGCACGCCCGCGCACATCTACTTCAAGTACGAGGGCGCCTCACCCGTCGGCTCGCACAAGCCGAACACCGCCGTTGCGCAGGCGTACTACAACAAGCAGGAGGGCATCACGCGCCTCACCACGGAGACGGGCGCGGGCCAGTGGGGCACTGCGCTGGCCATGGCCTGCAACTTCTTCGGGATGGAGCTGAAGATCTACATGGTGAAGGTTTCCTACGGCCAGAAACCATACCGCCGCAGCATGATGCAGCTCTACGGCGCCAACGTCGTCGCCAGTCCCAGCGCCGACACGGAGGCCGGCCGCGCGATCCTGGCAGAGATGCCGGACACACCCGGCAGCCTCGGCATCGCCATCAGCGAGGCGGTGGAAGATGCGGCCAAGCGCGACGACACCAAGTACTCGCTGGGCAGCGTGCTGAACCACGTGCTGATGCACCAGACCATCATCGGCCAGGAGGCGCTGCGCCAGATGGAGCTGGCGGGGGAATATCCCGACGTCGTGATCGGCTGCGCCGGCGGCGGCTCGAACCTTGCGGGCATCGCCTTCCCGTTCATGCGCGAGAGGCTGGTCGCGGGCAAGAAGACACGGTTCATCGCCGTCGAGCCGGAGGCCTGCCCTTCGCTGACGAAGGGCGAGTACCGCTACGACTTCGGCGACACGGCCGGCATGACGCCCCTGGTGAAGATGTACACGCTGGGCCACACCTTCATTCCGGAGGGGATCCACGCCGGCGGACTGCGCTATCACGGCATGGCCAACCTGATCTGCGAGCTGTACGACCAGGGCCTGATGGAAGCGCGCGCCTACCACCAGAACACCGTGTTCGAGGCCGCCGTCCAGTTCACCCGCGCCGAGGCAATCGTGCCGGCGCCGGAGTCCGCGCACGCCATCCGGGCGGCGATCGACGAAGCGCTCGCCGCGAAGCAGTCGGGCGACAAGAAGGTCATCCTGTTCAACCTCAGCGGCCACGGCTACTTCGACATGACCGCATACGACAACTACCTGGCCGGCAAGCTGCAAGACTTCGCCTACCCGGAACAGAAAGTGCGAGAAGCCATGCAGCAGGTGCCGGTGATTGCATGAACACAGCAAACGCGCGGCTGTTGCGCCCCGTAGCGCGGGCGTTTCAGCCCGCGCGGGGTGGTGAGTAGCGTGAGTCGTCAAACGAGCGCAGAACGAGATCGAGGCGCCAGGCGGCCACCGCACGTCGATCTGGATCGTGCCGTTTACTTCGTCTCGACCCGCATCGCAGAAAGTCGCCGACTGTTCGTCGGCGATGCCGGCAAGGCTGCCGTGGGGCAACTGCTCGCCGACCGTGACCGCTATGGCTTCCTCTTGTTCGCCTACGCCTTCATGCCCGATCACGCTCACTTCGTGCTCGTTCCCGCCGAAGGCCACACCATCAGTAGCACCATGCGTATCGTCAAGGGTGGCATCGCGCGGCGCGTGAATCAGCTCACCGGCGCGAAGGGGACGATCTGGCAGGAAGGCTTCTACGACAAGGTGGCCCACACAATCGACCAGCTCAACGCGTACATCGAGTACACGCATCGAAATCCGGTGACCGCTGGCATCGTCTCTCGCGAGCGTGACTACGCACTCTCAAGCGCCGAGGGGAGCTGCTTGCGCGATTACCAGCGGTTCCTGAATGAACCGTTCGAGCCGCAAAGCGACAGCGCGCGGGCTTTTCAGCCCGCGCCACGGGATGGCAGGTAGCACATGGCGGAACGAAAGAGGATCCTCACCGGCATCCGACCCACCGGCTCCCTCCACCTGGGCCACTACGCCGGCGCCCTCAAACAATGGGTCGAGCTGCAAGATGACTACGAATGCTTCTTCCTGATCGCCGACTACCAGGTGTCGGACTACGTCGACGACATCGACCACGTCCGCCGGTCGGTGTGGGAGGTGGCGCTCGACTGGCTGGCCGTCGGCCTGGACCCCCAGCACGGCCACTACGTCATCGAGTCGCAGGTGCCGCAGCACGCCGAGCTGTCGGTGCTGCTGTCGTGGTACCTGCCGTTGGGGCCATTGCGGAAGAACCCGACGCTGAAGTCGGAGATGGAGGATCTCGAACGCACGCGGAAGAGCGTGCCCGTCGGCTTCTTCATCTATCCGCTGATGCAGATCGCCAACATCCTGATGCCGCGCGCGCACCTGGTGCCCGTCGGTGATGATCAGCTCCCCCACATCGAGCTGACGCGCGACGTCGCGGAGCGGTTTAATCGCGAGACCGGTGTTGACGTCTTCCCGCTGCCGGAAGCGCGCCTGGGTAAGGTGACGCGGCTGGTGGGGCTCGATGGTGACGCCAAGATGAGCAAGTCGAAGGGCAACACCATCAACCTGAAGGACGACGCCGAAACCGTGCGCCGGAAGGTGATGTCGATGTTCACCGACCCCAACCACCTCCGCAAGGAAGACCCGGGCCGTGTCGAGGGCAACCCCGTCTTCATGTACCACGACGCCTTCAACCCCGATGTCGATGACGTCGCGAACATGAAGGAGCATTACCAGCGCGGCGGTCTGGGCGACGTCGAGGTCAAGAAGAAGCTCATCGTCGCCATCGACAACCTGCTGGACCCCATGCGCGAGCGCCGCGCGCACTACGAGGCCCGCCCGAAGCTCGTGCAGGAGGCATTGGAGGCGGGCTGCAAGGCCGGCAACGCCGCCGCCGATGCGACGATCGACGACGTGCGGCGGGCACTGAAGCTCGACTACTTCGACCGCGGCATGCCAGCGGCCGAGAAGTGAGACGCGAGAGGTGTGTGTGAGAGGCAGCGGACGGCAAAGAACAAATAGCAAAGGGCAAAGGCTGTGGTGGCGCGGCAGCTTTGCTGTTGGCCCTTTGCTCTTTGATCTGGAGATCCCATGACCACCTACACGCCGACCCTCGATCAAGTGAAAGGCCTCGCCGGTCAGGGCAACATCGTGCCCGTCTTCCGCGAGGTCTACGCCGACCTGGAGACGCCCGTCTCGGCCTACCTGAAGGTTGCCCGCGGCAAGCACTCGTTCCTGCTGGAGTCCGTGGAGGGCGGCGAGCGGCTTGCTCGGTACAGCTTCATCGGCACGGAGCCCTACCGCGTGCTGCGCACCGGCGAGAACGCGCTCGCGAACGAGACGCCCGGCGACCCGCTGCTGCAGATCGAGGACGAGCTGCGGCGGTTCACGCCTGTGCGTGTCGAGGGGCTGCCGCGATTCCACGGCGGGGCCGTCGGTTACATGGCGTACGAGTGCGCCCGCTACTACGAGAAACTGCCCGTGCCCGACGCCGACCCGCAAGGCTTCCCGGAGGCGATCTTCCTCTTCTGTGACACCCTGCTCGTCTTCGACCACCTGCAGCACACCATCAAGGTCGTTTCCCACGCCCGGCTCGACGGCGATGTCGAGGCGTCATACCGGCAGGCGACGTGGAAGATCGAGGAGTTGGTAAAGCGCCTGGCCGCACCCCTCTCGCGCCTGCCCTACGACACGCCGCCCATCAAGGCGCACGGCCGGACGCCCGTCTCGAACACGACGGAAGAGGCGTTCAAGGCGAAGGTGCTGAAGGCCAAGGAGTACATCAAGAAGGGCGACACCTACCAGATCCAGGTGTCCCAGCGGTTCGCCCGCGAGACCGAGGCGCACCCGTTCGAGGTGTACCGTGCTCTGCGCGCCGTGAACCCCTCGCCCTACATGTACTACCTCGAGCTGGGCGACATGCACGTCGTCGGCGCCTCGCCGGAGATGCTGATCCGGGTCGAGGACGGCGTCATCGAGACGCACCCCATCGCCGGTACCCGCCGCCGCGGCCGCGACGCCGAAGACGAGCAGCGCATGGCGGAGGAGCTGCGGGGCTCCGAGAAGGAACGCGCCGAACACATCATGCTCGTCGACCTCGCCCGCAACGACCTCGGCCGCGTCAGTGACCCGGGCACCGTGAAGGTGACGTCGCTCATGGCGATCGAGCGCTACTCGCACGTGATGCACATGGTGTCGCACGTCGTCGGCAAGCTGCGGAAGGACGTAACCACGTACGACGCGCTGCGGGCGTACTTTCCGCACGGCACCGTCACCGGCGCGCCCAAGATCCGCACGATGGAGATCATCGCCGAGCTGGAGGGCGAGAGGCGCGGCGGCAACGGCGTCTGCATCGGCTACTACGACATGTCAGGAAAATGCTACAGCTCGCTCGCCATCCGCACCATTTTGATGAAGCCCGCCGCGGCAGGC
>JACRBR010000236.1 GCA_016213125.1 Chloroflexota bacterium
AGAGGATGCTCCGTAACCCTGCGTCGCGCGACACGGCGGCTATCCCGGACCGCAACGTCTGCACGATGCCCAGTTCCCGATGGTGCCGCCGTGGCGGCTCGTCCATGAGCATCAGTACCGGGACCGTAAGGGCAAAGGGAACCAGCGCGGCGATTATTGCCACCTGGAGATTTGTGACGTGGGCGAGCACCCCGCCCGCAAGGCCGCCGGCCAGCAACGACACCGTGCCGAGGGCGAGGTACACGCCGACGCGGTCGCTGTACTCATGTTCGCGCTCGCCCGCGGAGAGCGTGTCAAAGAGGAACGCCTCGTCGTTTCCGGAACGGAACGCCAGGCCCGCCGACCAGATGACATATGAGACGACAAGCAACGTGAAGTTCCCGGCGAAGGCGAAGACGAGCGTCCCCGTCGCCTCGAGCCCGATGCCGGTGATGAACGTAGCGCGCCGGCCGAAGCGGTCCGCGAAGGCGCCGGACGGCAGTTCCAGCGAGAGCTTGACAGCCCAGAACAGGCCCTCCATGACGCCGACCTGCGTGAGCGACAGGTGGCGGAAGTCGGTGAGGTACACGACCCAGATCGCCAGCATCGGCGTGAACTCGCGCGCCACCGCCAGCGCGTAGAACAGCCGAACGTTGCGCGCCAGGTGGAACGATGGCGTGAGCGTCATGCGGGCGATCATACCGTGCGGATCCCGCCGGTTGTTTTGCTCACCGCAAACCAGATCGGCTAGGTTGAGGGACTTTCATGTCGAACGTCGAACGCTACTACGACAACGGCGCACAGGCTGAGTGGGCCCGGCTCGACCGCGACCGCGTCGAGTTCGCCGTCACCCTACGCGCGCTCGCCGAGTACCTCCCGCCCCCGCCCGCGCGCGTGCTTGACATCGGCGGTGGCCCCGGCCGGTACGCCATCGAGCTTGCACAGCGCGGCTACGACGTCACCCTGGCCGACATCTCGGCTGCCGAGCTCGCGCTGGCCCAACACATGGCGTCGGAGCGTGGCGTGCGGATCTCGTCGTTCGTGAAGGCGGACGCGAGAGATCTGGCTGCGTTACGCGACGCAAGCTTCGACGCCGTGCTCCTCATGGGCCCGCTCTACCACCTGCTCGAAGAAGCGGACCGGCGTCGCGCTGCGTCCGAGGCCGTGCGGGTCGCGAAGCCCGGCGCCATCGTCATGGCCACGAACATCACTCGCTACGCCGCCATCCGCTGGTGGGCGAAGCACCAACCGATGCAGGTCGTCGAGCGCGCCACGGTGTACGAGCAGCAGATCAGAACCGGTATGACGCCGGACGCCGTCGGCTTCACGGACCTCTACCTCATGCGGCCTGCCGAGCTCCCCGCGCTGTTTGACGGCACCGGCGTGGCACACATCGTAACCGTCGCCTGCGAAGGCGTCGTGAGCATGATCCGCGACAAGCTCCACGAGCTCGATCCCGAGCCGTGGGAGTTCTGGATGGACCTCAACTACCGCCTCGGCAAGGACCCCGACACCCACGGCCTCGCCGAGCACCTCCTCTACATCGCCCGCAAGTCCTGACCCCTGGCCCCGCGCCTTTTGTCCTTTGCTGTTTACTCTTTGTTGTTTGCCGTGTGCTGTTTGCCCGACCCTTTGCTGTTTGCTCTCTGCTGTTTGCCTTTGCCCTAGTCCCTTGTCCCTCACCCCTTGTCCCTAGTCCCTTGTCCCTGCTCCCTATAACCTCCCTATATGGACATCCCCGAAGTCACTTCCACGACCCGCGCGTTTGATGGCAAGCTCATCGGCGTGCGTGTCGACACGCTTCGCGAAGCCGACGGACGCACGTACACGCGCGAGATCGTCGAGTACGGCACGGCGGTCGTCCTGGTGCCGGTCGATGGCGATGGGAAATTGCTGATGGTGCGCCAGTACCGCCACCCCGCCGGCAAGTGGCTGTTGGAGCTACCGGCCGGGGGCGTGGACGGCCACGACGTGTCGCCCGAGGCCGCCGCCCTGCGCGAGTTGCGCGAGGAGACCGGCCACCGCGGCACCCTGACCCGCATCGGCGGCATGTTCCTGGCGCCGGGATACTCCGAGGAGTACCAGCACATCTACGCCGCCACCGATCTCGTCGAGGATGCGCTGGAGGCCGACGAGGACGAAGACCTCATCCTCGAACGCACCTCACTGGACGACGCGCTCCGTTATGTCGATGAGGGCGTGATCTGCGACGCCAAGTCCATCGCCGCCCTCCTCATGTACCTCCGCCATATCGGCCGCGCATGATCCCTGCGCCCGTCATGCCGGGCGAGCAAGCCCCCGTCATCCCGAGCTTCGCTCGGGATCTTGTTCTGATACGCCGTCAGCGCATGCGACGGCGCGTTGGCGTTTGTGACTGGACGCACTGACGCACTGACGGATTTCCAGCTACGATAAGGCACACGTGAAACTCCCCCGAATCGCCCCCATCGTCGTCGTCCCGTTCGCGCTCCTGTTCACCGCTTGCGGTATCCGCTTCACCGATCCCCCGCCGGGCACCGAGTTCTTCGAGTCCCTGCAGGTCTCCGGCGAGCGCACGGCCGGATCCCCCCTGACCGCCCTGGTCAGCTACACGCAGACCTATCCCGTCGAGGTCGAGCTCACCTGCGAGCTGCGCCAGAACAAGCAGACGCTCTTCGAGATCGGCAAGAACGTTGTGCCGCCGGTGCCCGATGGCAACCCCGACGCTACGCCTGTCGTCGGCAGCTTCTCCTACGACTTCACGCCGCCCGCGCCCGGTGCCTACCGGGTCGAGTGCCTCACGCTCCGCGAGGAAGACAACTTCATCTCCAAGAAGATCACCATCTCCGCGGACTGACTGCCAACTCCACCGAAATTCGCAAGAGTGAT
>JACRBR010000234.1 GCA_016213125.1 Chloroflexota bacterium
CGAGCGCGGCAATGTCGCGAACTGGATCTCCCCGCCCGCGACGGGCATCAACGAGCAGCCGGTCGACTTCTAGTACGTGAAGTTCCACTAGGCGGGAGCGAGAGGAACATGGAGCAAGGCAAGCGCCTGGTGTACGTCTGCGAGGGGGGCGACTGCAGCGAGAAGGGCTCGATGGAGCTGCACGGCGAGCTCAAGACGATGCTCGCCCAGCAGGACCCCGAAGGCCGCAACAAGCTGCGCCGCTACCCCTGCTTCGGGGGCTGCGAGGTGGGCATCAACGTGGTGGTGTTCCCCGATCGCGTCTTCTACAGCAAGGTGAAGAAGGCGGACCTCCCCGAGATCGTCGCGCACCTGTGCGGGGACGGCGCGCCCGTCGAGCGCCTGAAGGGCATCGTCCCCAAGGACGTCGAGCAGATCACCTGGTCGCTGCTCGATACGGGCTTCTAGGTGACTGGTGCCGAACGGGCATCCGACTCGCGCTGGCGCGCGAGCCGGATGCCGGTTTGTGCAGTTCTGGCTGTCAGCGCCGCAGCGGTGTCGGAGGTTGCTCCGGCGCCGAGATGTGCCTTACGACATCTGGCGCTGTCGTCACCACCGGTTGGCCTATAGCCGCCAGCCCGTCGACGTGCAGCGCACACCGAGGACCGCGAGGCGCCGCAGATTCACGGCGGCGGCCAGAAGCGCGAAGTCGTCACCGATCCGCGCTTTACCCCGCATGCGCGCCCGGCGTCCCCCATGCCGGCGTCTCATCAGATGGGCCAGCTTGCGCTCGACCTTCGGGCGCGTGCCGCGATACCGGCTGCGCCACGCTGGGTCCCGCTGACGTCGTCTGTGACGGATCAGGGTGTCGTGCTTCGGGTGGACCCTGACGGTGCGCCCGTTCGGCGATGTCGTACACCGCGCGCGGCCCGGGCACGCCATGCAATGCGCCCCGAATTCTGCGATGCCCGAACCGTCCTTGCGGGGCTGCAGCACCACCAGCACACCCTGCGGGCAGCACACCGTCGCGGCAGCCGTGTCGATCGTGAAGTCGTCCTGCGAGTAGAAGCCCTCACGCGGCGGCGATGCGCCCTGCACCTTGACGTTGGGCTCCACTCCCGCTTCTTCCAGCCGTTCCACCAGAGTGGCAGTACCGTACGACGCATCGCCGTACACCTCGGCCCGCTCCGGCGGCGCCGGTTGTTGTGCCGCCGTGGCCTGGGACGAGACGGACTCGGACGGCGTCAGAACGTCATCGAGTACTGCTTCGGCGGCGCTGCCGTCGGACGCGTTGCCGGCCGTCACGGCCGTTGCCGTGATGATCTCCGAGTCCGGATCGATCGCGATGTGCCCCTTGTAGCCGTCGAATCCGCGCGCCGATGTCTTGTGCCCGTGTCGCGCCTCCGGGTCCACCGTCGAGATCACCCGGTCCTCGGCCACGTGCCGGGCGATCCGGAACACTCCGTCCTCGCGCGACTCGAGGTCCTGGCCCACCACAGTCGTGAGCAGCTCCGCCGCGTCGCGCACGGGCGCTGTCAGCCTTTCGCCGTCGAGCTCGGCGAGCACTGCGTACGCATCGCGAGCCATCTCGTCCACCAGCGCCTCACGTGCCTTCTCGTCCTCCCAGTCGCACGTGGGCTTGCCGGCGGCCACATAGTCATCGTCCCGCTTCAGCACCGCTCGAAGTCGCAACTCCGTCTTCCGGTCCACCACCTTCAGCAGTGCACGGATCGCCGAGCGGATGAGCGTCACGGTGTCCTGCGTGGCCACCGCGTCGTACAGCGCCGTCGAGTCCAGCACCCGCTTTCGGCCCACCAGCCCGGCCTGCTTGGCCACTTCCAAGACCGCCTCGAAGACCCGATTCGGACGCGTCGAACGCCGCAGCCGCTCGCGCATGCGCACCAGCACCGTGTGCACGAACCCGGGGTGCTCGAAGTCCAGTCCCCCTGCCCCGTACTTCCACCTCACGTCGAAGGTGAACCGCTCGACCGCTTCCCGATCGCTCAGTCCCTCGATCCGCTGCAGCACCATCACGATGGCCACGATCCGTGGCGGGACTGACTCGCGCCCCACGTCGTCGAACAGGTCCGCAAACGCCTCGTCCGGAAACAGGCGGTGACACTCCCGCGCGAGCAACCGGTAGATCGACTTCTCCGCCAGTCGCTCCTCGCAGAACTCGCGGCTCGACCGGTACAGCTCCTCCTGGGTCGGGGCCTTGCCGAGCGTCATGGCGCCGCTCCTTCACACCCACCGCCATGTCCCTGCTCGTGTCTCATCACGAGCCTTTGATCAAAATCTCCGCTCCTCTGCAAGAGAAAAGCTCAGTCGGCGATCTCGATCGCACAACACCTACCCGCACCGGCCGCCCGCAGCGAAGCGAGGACGGCCGGTGCGGAGTGACGAAAAGCACCAGTCACCTAGCGCCGGTCCCGCGACCCCTCCTCCGGCCGCTGAATCCGCCCCTTCTCACCCGAACCGCGAAGGACCGTTGACGTCGCTGGGGCGACGGGTCGATCCTGCCCTCGTGCTCCGGCTCGCCCTCCTCGCAGTGGTCGTCGGTGGCGGCTGCGCGGCGAGGTTCGAGGATCGCATCGCGGAGCCCCTGTCGGCCGAGGAGATCGCGGCCGACAGGGAGGCGGCGGAGCGCGCGGAGCAGGCACAGGCCCGGCCTGACGCCGTGCGGCCGACGGCGCCGGCCCGCGCGGCGGCGGCACCGGTGTCGTTCAGCGC
>JACRBR010000233.1 GCA_016213125.1 Chloroflexota bacterium
ATGAGTGAGGAGCAACTGATATAACCCAAGACTCTCACCCGGACCAAAGAGATACGCCGCCTCAGCAAAGCGCCCGAGGCGCTCGAAAGCCAGGTGAAACGTTAGATCGGTCGAGATGCATGACGCGCCTTCAAGGCACTCATATGTTTGGGTTCTGAGGCTGAAGGTCGGGCGAAACGCGCGGTCCAAGACCTTTCTTGCATCCGAAGTAACCGACTTCGTTGTAATTACGAGAACTTCGCCCTGCCCCATCACATCCGAGCGGGCAACCAGATTCGCGACATCACCAGCTGTCACTTCGTCATCCTTGAGTTCACACAATGAGCGCCTGCCATCGAACAAGAATGCAAGGTCTACTTCATCAGGTGCCTGGCCGACCGCCGGGACACGAATCGAGCGCATCGCCACTCCTGCCGCCATGAGCATGACCGTCGCCTGAATAGTCATCCATCTACTCTTGTTCAGCAGGTTCCTGCCCAGTTCAGTGGGTACGAGCGCAATCGCAATCTCGTGCTCCCTTCCCTGCTTGCGGCAATGCGGACAGCGCGAGGTCGAGCTTTCGATTGCCGCCTTTGAATCGGCAAGGAATTCCTTCCCGTCCTGGCACTTTGCCCAATGAAGATCCTCGATGAGGCCAGACACACGGAGCTCTTCCTCATGTTCGATTACAGGTGAGTCTCGCTTCGCTGCCCGTGCAAGAGTCCGCAAGTCCGATCGCACACCTTCGCTACTTAACAGCATGGCGGCCGAAACTTCTACTTGGGTGTGGGACGGAACAGTCATATTTGGCAGGTTCTCCATCCAGGACGTGTCGTCGTCGTCGGGTTCGATCTTGCCAAGAGGACCTTCGCAAAGCCCGATCTCACTCAACGCCCCATCGAGCTGAGCGACGAATGCGTCACGATTTTCGCTCTCGTCGACAAGATGAAGGACGAGCACCTGAACAGTGGCGTTTGGCAGGAGGCCACCTATGGAGAACGAAACGTACGCCGCCCCTCCCCGGAACAGATAAAGCTCCGAATCCAATGTCTCCGCCCCGAGACCGCGATAGGGAGCACGTTTCGATTGCACGAACCGCCGATAATCGCGCGCACGAGCCTGGCTCTTCGAACGCACCATGTCTAGGAGCGGAGAGACCATGCCATGGTTGACTGGCATACAGTTTTCGGACTCGAGCATAAGGGCGAGGCGGGACACCTCCTCCTGAGTGGGCTGTCGCGTCAGATTCGCACCAAGCGCATCGACCCTCAGGATTTCTCTAGGCCAAGCCATTTCTCCTCCCGAGCTTATGGCGCGCTACGAAACCACCACGACCGGCTGGCGCGCGTTCTTCACCACGTGCTCCGAGACGGAGCCGAGCAGCGCGCGGGAGAGCCCGGCGCCCCGCCGTCCGACCACGATGACCCACGCACGCTCCGCGTCCGCCACCCGCACGATCTCTTCGCCCGCGCTCCCGTAGGCGATCGCGGTCCGCGAGGCGATACGCGCCGCACGCAGCGGCTCGCGAGCGCCCGCAGTCGTCTTCTCGGCCCGCTGTTGCGCCTGCTGCTCCTCCGCCGGCGTGCGCGGCTCCGATTCGTGCGGCTCCACGACCAGCAGCACCACCTTCGCGCCCGGTCCGAACGTCTCCGCCAGGTACTTCCCGATCCGTGCCCCGGTCTCGGACCCGTCGCACGCTGCCAGCACCACCTGCCCATCCGGCGGCGCGGTACGCGCTCCACCTGCGTGCGACAACTCCTGGTTCCGCTGCCGCGTTCCCACCAGCGCCACCAGCGCGATCGGCCCCATCGCGGCCGTGAGCAGCAGCCAGCCGAACGGGTCGTGCCCCCAGCGCCGCGCCAGGTAGGTGATGACGAGCATCGTCACGAGGACGACGGCGAGCCAGACGGCGATGGCTTCGAACAGTACGAGCACGGCGGCCCCTCCCCCATAGCGCGCGATGCCCGCGCGATGCAATCAATGGTACCCGGGGCGGTAGGGACAAGGGACAAGGGGCAAGGGACGGGGGGCAAGGGGCAAGGGGCAAGCGGCAAGCGGCAAGCGGCAAGGGGCAAGGGGCAAGGGGCAAGGGGCAAGGGGCAAGGGGCAAGGGGCAAGGGACAAGGGATGATCGATGGACGATGGACGAGGGCCTCGGGAATCTGCTACACGGCGTAGAACGCCGTAGCTGTTCTGCCCAGGATTTGCTCGCGGTCGCTGTCGGACAGGCGCTCGGCGTACGAGGTCACGATGCCGGTGACCTCGCCGTACGTGTCGGCGAGGGTGCACACGGGCCAGTCCGAGCCGATCATGCAGCGGTCCGGGCCGAACGCGTCCAGCACCACGTCGAGATACGGCTCGAAGTCGGCCGGTGACCACGACGACCAGTCGCCCTCCGTCACCATGCCGCTCAGCTTGCACCATACGTTGTCGTGGGCCGCCAGCGCCCGCATGCCGTCGCGCCACGCATCCATCGTTGCCGCGCCCGACCAGTGCGCGCGAATATCCGGCTTGGCGATGTGGTCGACGACGAACCGCTGCCGCGGGAACGCCCGCACCAGCTCGACTGCCTCCGCGAGCTGCCGCTCGTAGATCAGGACATCGTACGCCAACTCGTGCCGCTCGAGCGCCGCGATCCCGCGCCGGAACGCCACGCCCGACATGAACCCATCCGGCTCCGACTGCACGATGTGCCGCACACCCCGCAGCCGCGGATGCGCGGCCGCTCGTTCCAGCTCGCGCTCCACCTCCGCCGATCGCAGGTCGACCCACCCCACGACGCCGCGCACGAACGGATGCGCCTCCGCCAGCGACAGCAGCCACGCCGTCTCGGCCGGGTCCTGCTGCGCCTGCACCGCCACGCAGCCGTCGAAGCCGCTCGCCCGCAGCAGCGGCTCCAGGTCGGGCGGGAGGAAGTCGCGCTTCAGCGCCGCCATGCCGCCGTCGATCCAGGCGTGTGTCTCCGGGCTGTAGCGCCAGAAGTGCTGGTGCGCGTCGATGCGGGCTTCGCTGCGCTGCGCCACGACTACTCCTCCGGGACCGGCGTCCCGCCGCCCGCGCTCGACGCGTAGCAGGCCTCGACCACGGCCATCGTCCGGAACGCGTCGTCCACACCCGACACCAGCGCCGCGTCCTCGCCCGCCAGCACGCGCTGCAGGTTCGACATCGGCCCCTCGAACGCCTCCGTGAACCACGACCCTCGCAGCTCGACCGACGTCCATGCCGATGACCCGCGTTCCGCGAAGCGCAGGTCGTCGGGCTCGCCGTGCGGGTAGTTCAGGTTCACGCCCATCTTCGCGATCGCCGCGGCATTCGTCCCCTCGACCTTGATCTGCGACACGGCCTCGCCGGGACCGAACTCATGCGTGTGGTTCATGGTCAGGCTGCACCGCAGCTCGCCGCCGTAGTCCAGGATGATGCTCGTGCGGACGTCCGGATACCCCTCCAGCCCCGGGTATCGCGCCCCGCGCGCATACACGCCGCGCGGCTCGCCGATCAGCGACCGCACGAGGTCGATGTAGTGGATGGAGTGCATCAGGATCTCGAGGCGCGGCACACCCTTGAGGAACGCCCAGTAGCCCCACGGCGTGTGCAGGTTCAGGCGCACCTCGACGTCCGTGATCTCGCCCAGCACGCCGCGGTCGATCGCGTCCCGCAGCGCCAGCATGTTCGGCGCGAAGCGGAGCTGGAAGTTCACGGCGGCCGTCAGCCCCTTCGCGTGGCAGATGCCGCGGATGATGCGCGCCTCGTCGAGGTCGCGCCCCATCGGCTTCTGCATCAGCACCGCCGCCCCGTCCGGCAGCCGCCGCAAGATCTCCGGTATCGCGGCCGGCGGCACCGCCAGGTCGAATACAACGCCCGGTGCAGCCGCCGCTTCGTCCAGCGACGCGAACACCCGCTCGATGCCGAACTCTGCCGCGCGCTCGTGCGCCGCCTCGGCGTCCACGTCGAAGATCCCGGCCACCGGAAACGCCAGGCGCGCGTACACCGGCAGGTGCGCGTCCCGCACGATGCTGCCCGCTCCGATCACGACGATCGGCCGCGGCTTGGACGGCCGTGGCCAAACCTGCTGAAGATCCAACGGCGGAAACCCGGCCAAACCAGACCTTTACGAGCTACAAACTACTCACTACCCACTTAGGTCAAACACCATCCTCATCTCCGCCCACCACTCGCCCGCCGCGGCCTCAGGCGCAGGCTCCTGCAGCGACTCCATCAGCCGCTGCCACTCCCCCGCGCGCGGCGTCTCCCGCTCGTAGCGTGCGAAGTCGCGGGCCATGTCGAAGCCGTCGTCCGTCTCCATGTGCATGAACAGCCGCCGCCCCAGCAGCCAGATCCGCATCTCGCGTATGCCGATCGCCCGCAAGCCCCGCTCCACCTCCGGCCAGATGTTCGCGTGATGCTCGACGTACGTCTCAAGGACGCCGGGCGCGTCGCGAAGGACGATTGTCATGCCGTAGTGTTTCATTGGAGTTCACAGTTCACGGTCTACAGTTCACAGGTCATGATCGGGGTTGATGGCTCGTTCAACTGTGAACTGTCCACTGTGAACTCCTAGAACACCAGCACTCCGCCGTCGATCGGATAGCACTGCCCCGTTATGAACGACGCCTCGTCGCTGCACAGGTACAGGGCGAGCGCCGCGACCTCGTCGGGGCGGCCCATGCGGCCGATGGGCTGGTACTCGCTGAGCTGCTGGAACATCTCCTGCTCGCGGCCGGGGTATGTGTTCCGCAGGTAGCCGTCGACGAACGGCGTGTGCACGCGCGCCGGCGCCACGCAGTTGCAGCGGATCCCCTGCTTCACGTAGTCCACCGCGATCGAGCGCGTCATCGCCAGCACGGCGCCCTTGCTCATCGAGTACGCGAAGCGGTCCGTCAGCCCGATCAGCGACGCGATCGACGCCAGGTTGAGGATGGCGCCGCCGCCGCCGCTCTTCAACATCAGCCGCACGCCCGCCTGCGAGCACAGGTGCACGCCCTTCACGTTCACGGCGTAGATGCGGTCGAGGTCGGCTTCGGTCGTCGTCTCGACGGTACCGATATGGGCGATGCCGGCGTTGTTCACCAGGATGTCCAGCCGTCCTGCTGCCGACGCCACCGCATCGAACGCCGACGCGACCGACGCCGCGTCGCTGACGTTGCAGGCGACGGCATCGGCCGAGCCACCGGCATCGCGGATGCGGGCGACCGTCTCCGCGCCGGACGCCTCGTCCAGCTCCAGCACGAAAACGCGCGCGCCCTGCGCGGCGAAGGTCTCGGCAATAGCGGCGCCTATGCCTGAACCGGCGCCCGTGACGGCAGCGATCTTGTTGTCGAGTCTGAACATGCTCGCCGCAGGATAGCGCCGGGCGGCGCTAGCGTCATGAAGGCTGAGATGCGACCGGTGTGCCTGCCTTCGCGAGCAGCGCCACAGCCTGCGCGGCCGCGTCCGGGCCCCGCACCACGCCCGCGAGGGCGCCCGCGCTGTCAACCACCGCGACGGCGGCGGACGTCTTCACGTCATCGATGCCGAGCGCCTTGAACAGCTCGCCGTCCCAGTCCGGCAGGATCAGCACGTAGTCCTCCGGCGCGCGGCCGGGCTTCAGCCCCTCGACGGCATCGTTGTACGAGGACTTCATCATCATCTCGACGGGCTTGCGCATCAGGCGCGGGATCCCGCGCACGTCGGCGACGTTGCACACGCGCACCTGCGATGCCTCGATATACGCCTCGCGGATCGCCTCGCTGATCGGTTTCGCCTCCGCCTGCGTCTCGCGCCCGACGAAGATCAGCACCGTCGCCGTCCCCGGTGTGCTCAAGTCCACCTGCCGCCCGTGCCCGATGGCCTTGATCGGGGCCAGTCCTCGCAACACCGGCAGCCCCGCGCTTCGCTCGTCGATCATGGTTATCACACCTTCGCTATGCCCGCCGCCTCTGAGATTCGCAGTCTCGGCGATCCCGGTCACCGGCGCCAGCCCGCGGAGATTGCGCTTCCCGTAACCTGACAAGCATGCCCGATTTTGAACGCGAACACGTCTCCCGCGAACGACTCCTCGCCCGCCTGCCCGACGACGGAGCGCCCGGCTCGACCTTGTACACGCGGCCTCACGTTCGCCCGGCGATCGAGGCCTCCTGGCTTGACGACGACGCCCGAACCGATATCGCGGACGCCGCCGGGGCTTCGGACACCGGCAGCGTGCTGTTCGTCCGGGAATGCGACCTCATGCTCGTACTGCCGCCGTTCGCGGTCGAAACGGCGCTGACGGCGGACCGCATCGACGCGGCCCCGCTCGTCGAGCTGCTAGAGCGGCGGCGCACCATCGCGCTCTATCCGTCGATGCAGCGCCGCGCGGCGCATGGCCTCGCGTTCAACGAAGACGAGCGGCGCGACTATGACGTCCTCGATTACGACATCGAAGCGACC
>JACRBR010000239.1 GCA_016213125.1 Chloroflexota bacterium
ACCGCCACCTACCGCGACGGCTGCGAGGCCGCTTCCGTCCATGCCGATCGCATCATAACCTCCGGCGACCAGCTCCTCCTCGCGTTCGAGATCGCCCGCGAGGTCACGCCGTCGCTGCGCCTGGCGAGCATGGACATCAACAAGGACGGCGTCGTCAGTAGCGGGGACCAGCTCCTGCAGGTCCAGTTCCTCATCACCCTCGGCTCCTGCCCGTAGCGGTGGCCGGTGACCATCGATGCGGCCCCGCCGCCTGGGTATACTGCGAGCACGATGGTTACGAAGCGGACACCAGCCACGAAGAAGCCGGCCGCGCGGCGCGAGCCGCGCCCCAAGAAGCTCAAGCGCACCTTCTGGGATGATCTGGCGGACATTGGCCGCAAGATTCCCGAAGAGGAGCTCGCGAAGCTGCCGACCGACCTCGCGAAGAACTTCGACCACTACGCCCACGGCTCTCCACGGCAAGACTAGTGACACTCCACTACGTGGACACGTCGCATCACGTCGCCGTCATCGATTACCGCGACGCGCTCCACGATCGCGCTCTTCGTCTCGCCGACGAGCTCGGCCAATCTCCGGCGAACACCTTCATCACTGCCGAGGCCGTGCTCATGGAGCTGCTGACCTTCTTCTCCAACAAGGGTCCGCACATGAGAGATCAGGCGGCCGCGTACGTCGAGCGCCTGCGTACGGCTTCGCCAACCATCATCATCCCGCAGACGCCGGCCCTATTCGATGCCGCATTCGACCTCTATCGCCGCAGGCGAGACAAGACCTACAGCATGGTCGACTGCATCGGCATGGTGATCTGCCAGCAGCAGCGGATCACGAGCGTCCTTACGGCGGATCGTGACTTCGCGCAAGAAGGCCTGGTGGTTCTACTCGACTAGATCGCCTTCGCCTCCCGCAGCGCCCCGATCTCCTCCCACGTGTACCCCAAATCCAGCAGGATCTCCTCCGTGTGCTGCCCCAGCTCGGGCGCCGCCGCCGCGATCTGCGCCGGCGTCTCGCTGAACTTCCACGGCTGCCCCACCACCTGCGTCGGCCCCGAGATCGGGTGGTCCACCGTCAGCAGGTACTCGTTCTCCAGCGCCTGCGGGTCCGCCATCAGCGCGTCGTAGTCCTGCACCGGCGCGCAGATCATGTCGTGCGCCTCCAGCACCTCCATCCACGCCGCCGTCGTCTTCCCCAGGAACTTATCGTCCAGCAGCCGGTACAGCTCCAGCAGGTTCATCGCCCGCGAGAGTCCGTTCGCGAACCGCTCGTCGTGCTCCAGCTCCGGCATCGCCACCGCCTGGCAGAACGCCGGCCACCGGTCGTCCCCCACGCCGCCCACCACCGCCCATCCATCCGCCGTCTGGAACGCGCGCCAGATCGTCGGCAGGTACGCGTGCCCGCGGCCGCTCCGGCGCTTCCGTCCGCCCAGGATGTACGTCTGCAGCTCCCACGCCTGCGACGCCACCGCCGACCCGAACAGCGACGTCTCGATCTTCTGCCCGCGGCCCGAGTGCTCCCGCGCGTACAGCGCCGACATGATGGCCATCGCCAGGTTCATCGCGCCGATGTAGTCCGCGATCGCCACGCCCACGGGCAGGGGTCCGCCCTCGTCCTCTCCCGTCATCGACATCAACCCGGACCGAGCCTGCGCCGCGATGTCAAAAGCCGGGTGTTTCGCCTTGAACCCGCGGCTTCCCCAGCCCGACGCGTGCGCGTAGATCAGCCGCTCGTTCAGCGGCCGCACATCGTCGTACCCCACCCCCAGCCGCTCCATCACGCCCGGCCGGAAGTTGTGGACGAACACGTCCATCCCCGGCACCAGCCGCTTCACGATCTCCACGCCCTGCGGCGACTTCAGGTTGACGGTGATGCTGCGTTTGCCCCGGCTGTGCGCCAGGTGATACGCGCTGACGCCCTGGTGGATCTGAAGGAGCCGCCCGAAGTCGCCGAACCCCGGGGCTTCCGCCTTGATGACGTCGGCGCCCATGTCCGCCATCACCAGCGTCGCCTGCGGCCCCTGCTGGAACACCGTGAAGTCCAGCACGCGAACACCGCGCAGCGGTCCGGGCATGTGATCACCTCCGACTGGTACACTAGGCCGCAATGGTAACGAACCGCCAGCCCGCAAGGCGAAGCGCCTCAACCGCAGCGCG
>JACRBR010000241.1 GCA_016213125.1 Chloroflexota bacterium
CACGACGAGATAGCCGCCGTTGGCCCGGTGCAGCGCCCCCGGCTTGATCATCGTGTGGTCGGTCATCATCGAGCCGAAACTCGCCCGGTAGTCGATGCGGCCGAACATGTGGTAGTAGGACGGGTTGTCCTCTATGACGATCGGCGCGTGGCCCTCCGGGTCGTGCGTGACGATCACGTTCACCTGGTAGCGGTTGAAGACGCCGTCCCGGGGCACCTGTGGCGCCAACATCTGGAGCGGCGACTGCTGCTGGTCGTCCAGCGCGCGAAAGTCGTCCAGGTGCTCCACCACGTCGGCACCAAGCGCGTCCAGGTACTCGACGACGGCCGGCTCCCCAGCGTAGTCGCGTTTCAGCTCCTCGAGCCGCGGGGCCGCGATGATCTTCATCACCTGCTTGTCCAGCTCGGCGAGCAGTTGCTGCGCGCCGCGGTCGAGCCGCCGGAACTGCGGCAACATCTGACTGATGATGGAGTCCAGCTCCTGCGTGTGCTCCTGGATCTCCTTCTTGTGCTCGTCGGTGAGGAGATCGTACTGCTCCTTCGTGATCGGCTTGCCGTCCACGAGCGGCACCGATGAGATGCCCATCGGTGTCGCGTTGACCGCCAGGCTCCGCGCCTTCGCCTCCTGCTCCAGCGTGGCCAGGAACTGCTCGCGCCGCGCCTGCACCTCCCGTCCCACCTGGTCGCGGCGCTGCGCGTACTCATCGCTCTCGAAGGCGCGTGGCACGTCCCGCCGCAGGCCGGCGATCAAGTCTTCGATCTCGTGGCTGAGTTCGTGTCCGCGGCCGGGTGCGAGGCTGAGGGCGCGCGGCCGTGCCGGATCCTTGAAGTTGAAGACGTAGCACCAGTCCCGAGGGGCGGGCCGCGTGGCCGCGATTCGTTCCAGTTGCGTGTGCAGTTCGGTGGAGCGCCCGGTGCCGGGCGGCCCGGACACGAACACGTGAAAGCCTTCGGCCTCGATGCTCAGGCCGAAATCCAGCGCCAGCACGGCGCGGTCCTGGCCGACGGTGCCCTCGAGAGGCTCCAGGTCGTTGGTCGTGGTGAACTTCAGCGCGCGCAGGTCGCACGCGCAGCGTAGCTGTCTCGGCGCGACTCGAAGCCTGCGTTCCGTGCTCGTTGCCATTACCGCCTCCGATGACAGACAGCGTAGCGGAGCGGCGCTCATGCGCGAGTGCTGTCGAGCGACTGCTAGCCGCGCGCCTCGCGTATCTCGCGCGGCGGCTCGGCAGGGCGCGATCGGGGCAGCGCATCCGGCTGCCCGGCCGGAGCGAGCGGCACGGTAAACGAGAACACTGATCCTCCGGCTTCCGGCGACTGGGCTCGAATATCACCGCCGTGCGCTCGGACGATCTCCCTCGAGATGGCCAGCCCCAGGCCTGCACCGCTGCCGGCCGTCTCGTCGGCGCTGCGGTAGAAGCGATCGAAGACGTGAGGCAGATCCTCCGCCGCGATCCCCGCTCCCTCGTCGCTGACGTAGATCTCGGTGTAGCCAGGTCTGGATGCCCGCGACCCCACGTCGATGCGCCCGCCTTCGGCTGTGTGCCGGAAGGCGTTGTCGATGAGGTTGCCGACCACCTGTTCGATGCGGTCGAAGTCGGCCAGGACTACGTCGGGTGTCGCCGAACGCACGTCGAGCGTTATGCGGCTCTCCTCCGCGCGCAGTGCGAACACGTCGCCGACGTGCGAGAGGAGTTCCGATACGCGGACGTTCGCAATCTGCATCTTTTGCTGGCCCGACTCGATGCGCGAAAGATCCATCAGTTCGCCGACCAGATGCAGCAGCCGCCGCGATTCGGCGTCGATCACGCGGGCGGCCCGCGCGCGCTCCTCGGGCGTCTCCAGCGTGCCATCGAGCATCGCTTGGTTGAATCCGCGAATCGAGGTGAGCGGCGTCTTCAGCTCGTGCGAGACGTTCGCCAGGAACTCCCGCAGCGTGCGCTGCGAACCTTCGACCGAGTCGGCCATGGCGTTCACGTCGCGCGCGAGCGCCTGCACCTCGCTGGGACCGGAGACCGGCACGCGCTGGTGATAGTCGCCGCGGGCGACCGCGCGGATGCCGCCGGTTACGCGGGCCAGCGGGCGGTACAGGGAGAGCCACATGAGCAGCCCCGCGAGGAGCGCCGTCACCGAGCCGATGATGCCGGCGAAGATCAGCCGCTGGCGGAGATCCCTGTAGACGTCGGGCCCCGCCGACTCCGGCAAGGCGACGACGATGGCGTTGATGCCCGTCTCCTGCTTGCGCACCTGTGGCGGCATGGCCACGGTCACGTAGAGAAACGTCTCGCCTGCGCCGGTGGTGTAGGACCCTTCGGGAAGCTCGTCGAAGTTGGGTCCGCGTTCCGGGGGCGACGGCACGAAGAAGATCTCCCCCGCGAAGGGGTTGGAGTCCGGGACGAAGTCTTCGATCACGCGACCGCGGCTGTCGAGGAAGAGGATGTAGACGCCGGTCTCCTGCCGCTGTGCGCGAATGTACGCGAGCAGTTCGTGCTTCAGACGCTCACCGCCGCGGGGCGTGCTGGTGAACGTGGAGGGTACGGTGAAGTTGTAGTAGATGGGCGCGGCGACTTGCCTGAGGTTGGCCGTCGTCAGGTCCTGACGATAGCCGCGGAACAGCGCAAACAGCGTTAGTCCCGCGGCCGCCAGCGTGATGAACACGATCAACACGAGGGACGTGATCAGCCGTACGCGGAGACTCTTGAAGAAGATCACGCGCTGTCCTGGCGCCCGCTGTCCTCGACCA
>JACRBR010000024.1 GCA_016213125.1 Chloroflexota bacterium
ACGCCCGCCTGGCGAAGAACGGCCTGGTCGTTGGACTGCCTGGTCTGGATCTCCATCTCGCGGCCATCGGCCACGACCCGCACCGTGCGTGGCCGGATCGCAACAAACGCGAACGCGCTGATCACCACGAGCACGGCAAGGACGGCGAGGTGACGGCGCCGCCTGTCATCGAAGAACAGGTGGTGGCGTCCCACGTCGTGCAGCAATCGCGTCAGACCGCCGTGGCGGCCGGACGCCCGCCCTCTCGGCAAGCGGCCTCCTACGCTACTCCCAACCGCGGGGCCTCGTTCGTGCGACAGCCCGCGCCGCCCGCCACCGGACGGCGCGTAGAAAGAGAAGTTAGGTCGTGCACCTGCTGTCGATCAGGCCCTTGGGCGTAGCGACGCTAACTAGCTCCGGCCCGGTAACCCTGCGGCACCCGGAACTAACTGCTTACCGCTGCTTCCTTCCGGACCTGACGGGGTTCACAGCGCTCCGCCGCGCAGGACCAGGCCCTCAACGCCGCTCGGCACCGCCCGTGTCCAGGTACCATGACCTCGAGCAGGAATTCAGCCCCGCTATAGCGGCTTGCGGGTACAGGGCACCGCTGGCTCCCCGCCTAGCACGACCCTGGGGATCCTACCATGCGCCGATCCCTCGTCAAGCAACAGCCGCGTGCCTCCGGGCGTTCAGTTGTTGCAGTTTGAGGTCAGTAAGGGCGCGCCTCGTTGACTGATCCGGGGCTATGCCCTAGGATTCGGCCCTGCTAACAGCTGGATGACCCGTGGGTGGGGCGTTGATGGTATCTGGTCCGTTGAAGAAGTCCGTCGGCGCCGCAGTCCTGCTGCCCCTGCTAATTGCTGTCTCTACCCTGTGGTCGTCCGATTCCGCCGCCCAGCAGCCCGAATGGGATCCCGTCGCAGTCGCCCGCGCCCATCTGGCCGCCACCGGTGTCCAGCGTGGCCTGGCTCCTGCGGCCCCGGCGGGCGACCAAGCGCTCGTCGCCGTCAGGGAGAGCCCCGGCGCTGTGCACGTCCAGCTCCAGCAGACCTTGAACGGGATCCCCATCGACGGCGCGATCTCCACACTCAGCATGCAGCCCGGCGACCAGCAGGTCCGCTTCGCCATCGACAAGCGTCACCCGGACCCTGCGTCCGCCGCTCCAGCTGTCCCGCGGGTCTCGCAGCCGGCCGCTGAACAGGCCGCCCGTAACGCCATCGCTCTGGTCGGGCAGCCCATGGCCGCCGTCACCAGCAGCCTCGTGTATGTGCCGCGCGGCCTCGAACTGCGCCTCGCGTATGAGGTACGCATCTCGGCCAGGGACCCACTCGGGGCGTGGCTGGTGGCGCTCGACGCGATGACGGGCGAAACGATCTCGTTCAACAACATCATGGCGTTCGATTCGGGAGAGGTCTTCCATCCAAACCCGGCACAGAGCTCGGGGTTCACCATCCCGCCGCCATCCAACTGCGACACACCCCCGAATGCGACGGCGCTGGCCGGGGAGCGCACCTCGGTCACGCTGCAAGGCATCGCGCCGGCCCAGAACAAACTCAAGGGGCTGTACGTCGACCTTACGGCGCCCGGCCTCCCTGCCGGATACCACGCGGCGGGACAGGCGAACGAAGCCTCGCGCGTCTACAACTACAACTGCAACGACGACCGCTTCGAAGAGGTCATGGCCTATTACTACATCGACCTCACCCAGCGTAAGATCCAGGCGCTCGGCTTCACGGGTTCCTCCTCCGTCCTCGCCAGCCCTGTCGCCGTACACCCGCACTGGGACGCGCAGTGCAACGCCTTCTACGATCCCTTCAGTCGCGGCGTGTTTTTCATGGATGGCGACGTCGTGAACTGCTCCTCGGACACGGGCGAGGACGGCGACGTCATCGTGCACGAATACGGCCACGCGTTGCAGGACGCCGTCACTCCGGGCTGGGGCTTCAGCAGCAATCCGCTCGCCGTGGAGCAGACGGGGTCGATTGGCGAGGGCTGGGGCGACTTCATCGCGGGCGCGATGTTCGGGGATCCCTGCACGGGCGGGTGGGCATTGAACGAGGTATACGGCGGCGAGGACTGCCTGCGCACGATGGACAACACCAACGTGTACCCGGCGGACTTCGAGGCGTGCCCCGACGTGCCGCCGAGCGCAAGTGAGGAGGTCCACTGCGGCGGGCTGTTGTGGGGCGGCGCGCTCTGGGACCTCGTTGAAGCCTTCGGCAACGACCAGGCCGCGCGTGACCTCGTGCTGCGCCTGGTACTCGACGGGCAGTTCTACCTCAGTCCGCTCGCCACATTCAACGACGCCGCGGCCTCGATCCGCCAGGCCGATGTCGACCTCTACGGTGGCCGGCACGCGGCGACCATCAACGCCGTGTTCGCGGCCCGCGGCCTGAACTCCACGGGTACCGCGGGGGATACGACGTATTACTTCGTGAGGGTTCGGCACACGTTCGTAGGCGACCTGGAACTGCGACTCAAGGTCGGGTCGACAACCACCCCTCTGTGCAACGTGGTGATCTGGCCTCGCGGCACCGGCGGCTCGGCCGACGACATCATGGGGTGGGTACCGATTGCATCCAGCGGGTGTGCCGGATTCTTCCCGCCGACCGTGGCACAGCCATGGTATCTCAGCGGATCCGACAACTTCCCCTCTGACGCAGGGTACATCGACACGTGGGCGGTCACGCTCAGCGGCAACCAGTACTGCTACGCGACCGACGTTCCGGTGAACATCCCCGACGGCTCCGACATCGCGGTCGCCTCGAAGGTCGACTGCTCCGCCAAGAAGATGGGCCAGCCCGCCGTCGACCCGAACGACCCCGACGCCGACGGCATCGTCAACGCCGCCGACAACTGCCCGCTCGCCGCGAATCCGTTGCAGGAAAACAGCGATAGCAACTTCACCGACCAGACCCCGCCCTCTACGCAGGACGACCGCACCTGGCCCAACTCCGACCCCACCGGCGACGCCTGCGACAGCGACGACGACAACGACGGCATCCTCGACGTGAACGAAGCCGCCGGCTGCAACGCCTCCGGCCCAGTGCTGGCCACCAACCGCGACACCGATGGCGACCGCTTCCTCGATGGCGCCGAGTGCGCCGTGGGCACCAACCCGGCCAGCGCTGGCAGCAAGCCGACCATCGCGGCGTGCGCGGCCTTCCTGGGCGTCGCCACCACGGTCGATACCGACGGTGACCGCCTCCGCGACCACATTGAGTTCTGCAACTACAACACCGACCGCAACGACACCGACACCGACGGCGACCTGGACGGCTTGCCGGCCACCGCCACCTCCCGCGACGGCTGCGAGGCCGCGTCCTTCAACCAGGACCGCATCGTGACGTCGGGCGACCAACTCCTGCTCGCACTGGAGATCACGCGCGAGGTCACGCCGTCGCTGCGGCTGGTGAGCATGGACATCAACAAGGACGGCGTCGTGAGCAGCGGCGACCAGCTCCTGCAGGTGCAGTTCATCCTCAACGCCGGCTCCTGCCCGTAGCGCGCTCCGGCCCGATACGCCTCCGGTCGCTATACTCACGACGAGCCGGGGGCCTCGCCCGGCGAGTCAGGCGGAGACGCTATGGGCGATACCCTCCCGAAATTCACCGCCGCCGCGGTCCAGGCCGCACCCGTCTTCCTGGATCGCGACGGTACGATCGACAAGGCCTGCGACCTTATCGCGTCGGCCGGCAGGGCAGGCGCATCCCTTATCGTCTTCCCGGAAACATGGGTGCCGGGGTACCCCTTCTGGCACACCACACCCAACGTCTTCTCCGGCGAGACGTACGCGCAGCTCTGGAAGAACGCTGTTGAGATCCCATCGACCTCCACCAGCAGGCTCGCCCAGGCCGCGCGAAAGGCCAACGCGTACGTCGTCATTGGCATCAATGAACGCGATCTCATTTCGCGTGGCACGCTCTACAACACCCTCCTTTACCTCTCGCCGGAAGGCGAGGTCCTCCACCGCCACCGCAAGCTGATGCCAACGTTTACGGAGCGCACGATCTGGGGTTTCGGCGATGGCTCCGATCTCGATGTCCTCGAAACGCCACTCGGCCGGCTCGGCGGGCTGATCTGCTGGGAACACCAGATGACGCTCGCCAAGTACGCCCTCTACGCCCAGGGCGAGCAGGTGCACTGCGCCGTCTGGCCGGCTTACACCAGCCAGAACCACCACATCGACTTTGGGACGCGCCAGTACGCCTTTGAGGGGGCGTGCTTCGTCGTCTCGTCCTGCGGCGTGGTCACCCCCGGCTCCATGCCCGATCACCTTGGTGGCGACCGCACGCCTGCGAACGGCGGCACCGGAATCATCGGCCCGAACGGCGAGTACCTCGCAGGCCCCGTGTACGGTGTGGAGGAGACGCTCTTCGCAGAGATCGATCTCGAGGCGGCGCTGCGCGAGAAGCACTCCCGCGACATCGCCGGTCACTACGCGCGGCCCGATGTCCTCCAGCTTGTCGTCAACGCCGCCCCCAAGCCCATCGCGCGTTTCCTGGCCGCGGACGTCACCGCATCCGACCCGCTGGAGGTGACCAGCGTCGAGGCCGTCGTCGACCGCCTGCAGACCGTGCGCGACTACCTGGGCAGCCTCATCAACCGTATCGAGGGTGACGGCGACGTCGCCGCCAACGCCGCCATCGCCGAGGCCATGGAGTCCATCGAGCGCGCCGCTGCCGGCGTCTGGAATCGCGAGTAGGCCTTGCCCCCTTCGAAGAGGACATCCATTCGGCCCGCCGAGCCCGCTCCCGCTTCAGTCCGCACCCTCATGCGCCGTCGTGCGTTGCCGTACGACGGCGAGGCCGCCCGCAAGCACATCTCCCGCCGCGACCCGGTGATGCGCACCATCGTAAAGCTCTGCGGCCCCTATAGGCTCGAGGTTCGCGGCAAGCCGTACGAAGCCCTGCTGCGCGCCATCCTCTACCAGCAACTCGCCGGCCCCGCCGCCGCCGCGATCGAGCGCCGGTTCCTCGCGCTTTTCGACAACAGGATCCCGCAGCCTCATCAGCTCGCCGAGCTCGCGGACGGCGAGTTTCGCGCGGCGGGTGTGTCGCGCCAGAAGATGGGCTACATGCGCTCGCTCGGCGATGACTTCGCGGCCGGCCGGCTAAGCGACCGCCTGATCGCCCGCTCCGCGGACGACGAGGTCATCGAGATGGTAACGCAGGTCAAAGGAATTGGCCGCTGGACGGCCGACATGCTCCTCCTCTTCTGTCTCGGACGGCCCGATGTCTTGCCCGTCGGCGACCTCGGCATCCGCGCCAACATGAAGGCCGCGTACAGTCTCCCCGACCTCCCGAAGCCGACCGAGATGGAGGAGATCGCCCATCCATGGCGGCCCTACCGCAGCGCCGCCACGTGGTACCTCTGGCGCCGCGGCGACATCGTGACGCTCTGATGCACCAGGTCGAACTCGAAGATTTCGAGCGCCTCGTCGTCCAGGCAGTCCACAACCTCCCGACGGAATTCGCCTCCCGTATCGCAAACGTTGAGTTCACCGTCGAAGAGTCCGCGCGCCCGGACGACTATGCTCGTACCGGCGCCCCTCCCCGCTCGACACTCCTGGGCGTCTACCGGGGCATTCCTCTGACCCGCCGCACCGCCGGCTATAACATGGTCGTCCCGGACCGCATCGTCATCTTCCGCCAGCCACTCCAGTACCTCGCCGCCGACGCTGCCGACCTCGAGCAGCGGGTCGCGCGCGTCGTCCGCCACGAGATCGCCCACTACTTCGGGATCAGTGACGATCGCCTCCACGAGCTCGATGCGTACTGACGCCCGCTCACACGACCCCGGGCGCAACATCTATGACCCCGCCCGCGCTCCCGGGCAGGTAGAATCTCGCCGTGCGCATCACCCGCCTCGTCGCGCTGTGCCTGGTGCTCGCCTTCCTTCCGGCCCTCACGGCCGCCTGCGGCTCTGGCGATGACGTCCCGGACTTCCCGGAAGTCGTCACCCTGGGCGAAGGGGACCTGTTTCCCAGCATCATCAATGGTCCCCTGGCCGTCGGCGAGAACCGCATCGTCATGCAGCTACTGGACGCGGACGACAACCTCCTCCTCGACGCGGAGCTGCACCTGCGTTTCTACAACCTCAACGGCGACAAACCCCGCCTTGCCGGCGAATCCGACGCCCGCCTGATTTCGTCCGAGCTCAGCTTCATCGACGAGAACAACAGCTTCCGCCGCACCGTCACTGGCGAGGGCGGCGCCTATGTCGCCTATGCCACCTTCGACCAGCCCGGTGCCTGGGGCGCCGAGTTCACCATTCTCCGCGCGGGCGACGAGACCGTCGTCCCCTATCGTTTCAACGTCCTCGAGGACAGCGTCGAACCCGGACTGGGCGATCCCGCTCCTGCCTCAGTGCAGGCCACCACGGCGACGGAGCCCATCGAAGAGATCGACTCGTCGTTCCCCTTCCGGGAGGCCATGCACACGACGACGGTCGCGGATGCGCTCAAGACCGGAAAGCCGATCGTGATCGCGTTCGCCACCCCCGCCTTCTGCACCTCTCGCACCTGCGGCCCCGTGCTCGACCTCGTGGTCGATCCACTTTTCTGGCGCTACGGCTCCGACGCCGTCTTCATCCACATCGAGCCCTACTCACTGCGAGACCTTCGCGCCGCCAACGTGCAGAACGCCGTCCCGGCCGTCCTCGAGTGGCGGCTCCAGAGCGAGCCCTGGATCTTCGTCGTTGGCCGAGACGGCCGCATCGCTGGTAAGTTTGAGGGCCTCGTCGCCATGGACGAGGTCGAAAGCGTCCTGCAGCTTCTGCTCGCTGAAGGGCCCGCATCCGCCACGCCCGCCGCCACGGGGACGCCCTGAAGCGCCCCGGCTAGACACCCAGCGACCCCCACCTCTGCCTCCCACTCCCGCCGCGCCCTAGTGCCTAAACGGGAAGCTGGCTACTATGTGGCGGCTTTCACACAAGAGCCGGTTGGAAGGGGCGGGGCCGGATTCGGCCCCAAAATTGCAGACAAGCAGGTGATCATGGAGTACGTGCACACAATCCTCGCCCAGATAGCGGCCAGCAACGCCACCGCAGCCGAATCGCTCCTCAACGAGCTTGAGGCGCACCGCGCCGTCGCCTCCACGATGCGCGGCTACAACGGTATGCGCGTTAGCCGCACCGCCCACCCCGAAGGCAACGTCCTCCTGGTGGTCGAGACTCGCTGGGCGAACAACAACGCCATGGTCGACTACTCTACCGCCCGCGAGAACGCCTTCTCCATCGTAGAGAAACACCAGGACATCCTCGTCCCGGGCAGCCTCCAGACCCACCGCCTCGAGTCCAACTCCGGCGGGGAGTCAGGCGAAGCACCGAACCGGATGTACGACCGCTTGGCGCTGGCCCTCTTCGTACCCGTAGGCGTCCTCGCCTTCGCGCTGGTCGTCATTTACGGCATGTCCCGCATCTACCTGGCGCTTCCCACCACGGGCGCTTCGATTATGGCAATCTGCGTCGCCCTTGGAATCCTGCTAATCTCGGCGTACTTTGCCACCAACCCCTCGGTCCCGCGCTGGCAGTGGCTCGCCGTGGCCGTCGCCGGTATCGGCGCGCTGGCGGTCGGCGGCACCGTCGCGGCCGTCTACGACGAGGACAACAAGGAGGTCCACGCGGCCCCTACCGTCGAGCCCAGCCCCGGCGGTGGCGCGGAGACCCCCACCGCTCCCGGCGCCCTGGTCATCGACATGACAGACAACAAGTTCGACGTGACCGAACTCACGGTCACGGCAGCCACCGAGGTCGTCATCCAACTCAAGAACAGTGGCGCGGCCATCCATAACGTGGATGTCGCCGTCGGCGGCAGCTTCCCCAGCGGCATCTGCAAGAAGGGGGATGCCGGGTGCTCCGACCCTGCCAACATCCGCGCAGGCCAGTCCGGCACGGTGACGCTGAACCTGGCCCCCGGAACCTACGACTACCGCTGTGACTTCCATCCGGTGGAGATGACCGGCACCATCACCGCGCAGTAATCCCGCGAGTCCGATAACAGTCGAACGCGGCCATCCTGAGGACGGCCGCGTCTTGTCGTAGTCTCGAGTCTTACGTGGGCGCGGGGCCAGCGTCACTCACGCCACCAGCCGGCGCCACGGCCCTTACCGCCGGCCGCCCGTGAGCCCCAGCGCCTCCAGCTCATCCTCGATCTCCGGCCACGAGGCAGGGCTCTCATCCTGCGCCTGCTCCTGGGCGTACCACTGGAAGAAGATCACCGCGATCAGTCCCCACAGGATCAGGCTGCCCATGAGCTTCATCACGCCGCCGGCAATCTGCTGGTCCTCGACGGCCGTGATTCCCCACATCCGCGGCGCCTTCTGGTAGAAGCTGTACACGGCCCCGTCCGCAAAGGTCACAAACGCTGCCACCACCGTCGGGAGCACGGACTGTACGAACAGGTACGACATCCGCAGCGGCGGCCCCAGGCGCGGCAGGTCTGCCACGTTGCTCAGCACCGGCCACCACATGAGGAGCGCCGACGCCACCAGCGCCACGTGCACCAGGAGGTGGAACCAGTGGTGATACAGCGCGTAGTTCGTCACTTCGGGCAGGTGCGTGCCAACGAACAGCGCGTTGAAGACGCCGAAGGCCACCACCGGATGTGTCAGCACCCGGCCCGCCGCCAGCATGCCCCTCGGCCGCAACAGCGCCTGCCACATCCAGCCCGGGATCCCCATCAGCAGCAGCGGCGCCGAGATCATCGTGAACGTCGTGTGCTGGAACATGTGCGCCGTCAGCAGGTACTGCTCGCTGATGTCGTGGACCGGCGTCCCCGCCACGAGATACAGCGAAGCGACGCCGGAGCAGTACCACACCACCTGGCTCCGCTTCACGCGCCCCGCGTCAGACACCAGGTCGCGAAGCTGCGTGATGGCGTAGAAGTAGCCGGCCAGCAGAAAGATGCACAGCAGCACGACATCCGGATGCAGGTGCCAGGTGAACTGGTACGGACCGTTGGCGGTGTGGAGAAGCGGTACGAGCATGGATTCCCTCCACCGCGGGTGCTCAAGTCGCGGCGATAGCCGGAGACCGCTGCGCTACACCAGGTTGCTGCCCAGCGTCGCCAGCACGACCGTGAATACCGCAGCGGCCAACAGCAGGCCTGTCACAAACGCCGTCGTGAAGAGCCTGCTGTCGAACTTCAAGTGCATGAACCACGACACGACCATGATGAACTTCACCGCCGAAAGCACGATCAGCGAAGGAATCAGCAACTTGCGGTCCATATCGATGTAGAAGAGCGCCACCTCGACCGTCGTAATAACCGCGAGGATCACGAAGATCTTCAGATACTCCATGTCTCCGGGGTGGCCGCGGTGCTCGACGACCTGGCCCTGGGCCTTCTCGGGGTTCGCCAACACGCCCATCGCCAGCAGCGCGCCAAGGACGCCAAGCGCCAGTAACGGCACGCCAAAGAGCATCTCGGGGTTCTCGAAGAAGTCCTTCATGCGCCGTCTCCTATGACGATGGCGTCGGGTTGATCCAGTACATGAACAATGCCCCAAGAGCGATAACGATGCCCAGCACGCCCAGCGCCAGCAACGGCGCTCCCATCAGCAACTCCGGGTTCTCGAAGAACGACTTCATCTAGTTCGTCGGCTCCACCAGGTACACAAGCGTGAAGATGATGATCCACACGATATCGACGAAGTGCCAGTACAGCCCCGCGATCTCTACGGGCAGCGGGTCATCCG
>JACRBR010000240.1 GCA_016213125.1 Chloroflexota bacterium
AGGGCCCCAGCGCGGCCCGCAGCACCGCCTCGATCATCGCGCCCGTCGACCCCTTCCCCTTCGACCCCGCAACATGCACCGTAGGCAACCAGTAGCGGCGGAGCTTTAGCTCCGCTCGGTCCCCGGCCGGTTCTACCGTTTCTTCGCCGTGCGGATCAGCGGTGGAAGCCGGATCCCCCAGGTGCGGATCCCCCAGCTCCCCCAGCAACGCCACCATCGGCGCAACGTCCGGCCGCTCCGCGAACTCCCCCGTCCGCTCAAAGTCTGCCAGCGTCCCCAACCACGCGAGCGCTTCGCTGTAATCCACGACACGATCCTAGCACCGGGCCAGCGGAGAACCGACACCCTTTGCAAGGCCTGGCTGCGGATCAGTACACTCTGGGTATGAACAGCGCGAAGGAAGAGGTTCTGAGCCTCCTCGAAATCCTCCCGGACGACATGTCCATGGAGGAGCTGCTCCAACGGATCGCGTTCAAGGCGCGGCTCCTGCGCAGCATCGAACAAGCTGACCGCGGCGAGCTCATACCCAATGAGCAGGTGATGGAGGAACTCGACCAGTGGCTCGAGTCGCTTGGACACCCCTCGCGCGCCGCGATCTCCAACAAATAGAAGACTTCATCTCGGCCGACTCGCCCGACCACGGCGAGGAATTCGTCGCCGCCCTCAAGTCCGCAGTCGCACGATTAGAACGCTTCCCACTCCTCGGCCGTGAAGCGCCAGTCGAACTGCACGTACCCGGGCTCCGGCAATTGCTCTTCCATAAGTATCGGATCGTCTACAGACTTCGTGGCCAGACTGTCGAGGTACACGCTATCGTCCACGGCGCAATGGACCTCGAAAAGATCGCCCAGAAGCGTGGATGGCGAAGTCCCTGATCTCCGCCCGCTTCCCGCGCCTCAGCTAAACCGAGATCCCCCGCTCCGCCAACAACCCCAAAAACCCCCCCTCATCCAGCACCGCCGTCCCCAGCGCCTCCGCCTTCGCCAGTTTCGACCCGGGCTCCGCCCCCGCCACCACGTAGTCCGTCTTCTTCGTCACGCTGCTTCCCACCGCGCCACCGTGCGCCTTGATCAACGACTCCGCCTCGTTCCGGGACAGCCGCTCCAGCCGCCCCGTCACCACGAACGTCAGCCCCGAAAGCGGGCCCTCCCGCGCCGCCCCCCGCGCCTCCACCAGGTTCACCCCCGCCGAGCGCAGCCGCTCCACCATCTCCCGGTTCTCCGCCCGCGAGAAGAACTCCGCCACACTCTCGCCGATCACGAGCCCGATGCCCGGCAGCTCCGCGATCTGCTCCGCCGTCGCCGACATCAGCGCGTCCATGCCCCCGAACTGCTGCGCCAGCGCCGTCGCCACCTCCCCGCCCACGTGCCGGATCCCCAGCGCCACCAGCACCCGCGCCAGCGGCCGCCGCTTGCTCGCCTCGATGTTCGCCAGCACGTTGTCGACACTCTTCGCCCCCAGCCGCTCGATCCCGATCAGCTCCTCGCGCCGGTCCTTCAGTCCGTACAGGTCCGCTCCGTCCCGCACCAGCCCTCGCGCCATCAGCAACCGCGCCAGCTGCTCCCCGATCCCTTCGATGTCCATCGCGCCCCGCCCCACGAAGTGCTCCAGCAGCCGCGTCCGCTGCTCCGGGCACTGCCGGTTCGGACAGTAGTACGCCGCCTCCCCCTCGTTCCGCACCACCTCCGTCTTGCACGAAGGACACCGCTTCGGCATCGAGAACCGCCGCGTACCCGGCACCCGCAGGCTCAGCACCGGCCCCACCACCTGCGGGATCACGTCCCCCGCCCGCTGCACGATGACCATGTCCCCCACGCGAATGTCTTTCCGGCGGATGTCGTCCTCGTTGTGCAGCGTCGCCATCTGCACCTTCGCCCCGCCCACGTGCACCGGCTCCAGGATCGCGAACGGATTCAGCGTCCCCGTCCGCCCCACGTTCACCGCGATCTGCAGCAGCTTTGTCGTCGCCTGCGTCGGCGGAAACTTGTACGCGATCGCCCACCGGGGCTCCCGCCCCACCGCCCCCATCTGCCGCTGCAACCCCAGGTCGTCGACCTTGATCACGATCCCGTCGATCTCGTAGTCCAGCGACTCCCGCTTCTCCACCCACCCCTCACAGAACCCGATCACCTCATCCAGCGACGTAAACCGCTGGATGTTCGGGTTCACCTTGAACCCCAGATCCCGCAACCACCCCAGCGCCTCCCAGTGCGTCCCCGGACTTCGCCAGATCCCGCCTCCCACCTCCCGCTTCCCGCCTCTCGCTTCCCGCGTCCCGCCTCCCGCCTCCCACCACCCCAGCTGGTACCAGAACGCATCAAGCGGCCGGCTCGCCGTCACCCGCGAGTCCTTCTGCCGCACACTCCCCGCCGCCGAGTTCCGCGGCGATGCGAACAGCGGCTCCCCCGCCTCCCCCCGCTCCGCGTTCACCCGCTCGAACCCACTCTTCGTCATATAGATCTCCCCCCGCACTTCAAACCGCGCAGGAAGATCCCCGTTACCTTTCCCCTTGTCCCTTGCCCCTTGCCCCTTGTCCCTTGCCCCTTGTCCCTTGCCCCTTGTCCCTTGTCCCTTGTCCCTAAGTGCCGAAGGCACGCTCCGTATCGTCCGCACGTTCACCGTAATGTTCTCTCCCCGCATCCCGTCCCCGCGCGTCGCCGCCGTCACCAGCGATCCGTCCTCGTACACCAGCGCGCACGCCAGCCCGTCGATCTTCGGCTCGCACACCATCGCGAAATCACTCCGCTCGATCAGCCGCGACGCCCGCGCGTGCCACGCCCGCAGCTGCTCCCCGCTGAACGCGTTCGCCAGCGAAAGCAGCGGCACCCGGTGCTCCACGATCCCGAACGTCTCCACCGGCGCCCCGCCCACGCGCTGCGTCGGCGAGTCAGGCGTGATCAGCTCCGGGTGCCGTTCCTCCAGCTCCCGCAGCTCCACGATCAGCCGGTCATAATCAGCGTCGCTGATCTCCGGCGAGTCCAGCACAAAGTACCGGTGGTCGTGATACGCGATCTGCGACCGCAGCTCCTCCACCCGAAGCTTCGCGTGCTGATACTCCGCCGTCTCGCGAACGGTCTCCCCACCGGCCGCGTCCGTCGCGCGCACACCGGCGCCGCCTGTCGCCCTCTTCCGCGTCCCTCGCACCATCCCGATATTGTAGGCCCGCCCACAGAACCGTAGGGGCGAGGCAGTGCCTCGCCCTCCCCCGCCCAGGCACCATGCCCCGTCTCAGCGTGAGCCCCTCCACGTACGGGCACGGCGCCGACGTGCCCCACCGCGTCCGCCCCCGAATCGCACCCGCACCCATGGCCCACACCATGGGGCACAGCCGCCCCCGGCTGTGCAACGCAGTGCCAGAACCCACCACCATGCGAAAGCGCCGCCAGGGCTCCGGCCCCTGTCATCCTGAACGAAGTGAAGGATCTAGTAGTGACACGGCATGCGCCCCACGCGCCAGCACCACCAACGCACTGGCGCACTGGCGCACTGACGCACTGAGCCACTGAGCCACTCGCGTAGCCGGCGGCGCCGCCCTACCCCGCCAACCCCCACCGCGTCCGCACCCACGACTCCATTGGCCCGAACAACAACCGGTCGAACGTCAACCCGATCGCCACGATCACACCCATCACCGCGATCACCTGCGACATGTCGTTCAGGTCCCGCCCGATCTGCAGCAGGTACCCCAGCCCCCCGCTCACGAACAGCAGCTCCCCCGC